>JAEDEK010000014.1 GCA_016293365.1 Bulleidia sp.
AGATGGTCAGCAGATCGATGTAACCGTTACATTAACAGGAAGTGTTTCCTCATCCAACTGACGAACAAGTCCCTAGGGAAATCCATGAAGGATTTCCTTTTTTTGTATATCATGTCCATCAGAAATCATGTAAACCTCTGATCAGAAACAGTACCGGAAAAGGTTACTCCGGTACTGTTTCTGATCATATTCTTTTCATGGACCTGGAAGCAATCAGTCTGACCCCTGTTCCACAAAGATCTTCCAGGATGATCTGACCGATGGATACAGGTGCTTCTACACAAACCGATTTCACTTCTTCCATTGCCTGTCTCCATACATGCAATGGTATTTCCTTTTCACTCATCACAGGCAGAACCTGTAATGGCCCATGATGGATTTTAACGGTGCTGGTCAGAATCCGCATTGGACAGATGGATTCCTGCAGCGCATAGCTTTTCCCGTTTTCACAGCTGTATCCTGATACTTCAACCGCTTTTCCGTCCTGTGTTGTAACTGTGATTCTGCATCCTTTCGGACAGTTGACGCAGATCAGCTGTTCTGTTTTCTTCATAAAGGTTTCACCTCCACAACAAGACTGTCCTGCAGACCATCCAGCATCTTACCGGCAAGAATCACCATTTCCATTTCACTTGGAATCACATGTTCCTTTTCAATGGTGCGGATGATCTTCTGAGAGGATCGGATGATGATCTGTACATGTTCCAATGGCTGTTTCACTCTGAAATACAGCTCAACGGTTTTCGGCAGATTTTCCGTATGCAGATAAGAAGGAACAACGTAACCGATCTGATGACCGGCAGTCACAGAAACCCTGTTGGATAGATTCTGCCCGTTTTGCAGATATGCAGCTGCTCCATTTCCAGCAAGTGTTCCCTGATGAGCAGCATAGTCAGCCAGATCATGGACATGCAGACCATTGCCACAGGCAAAGATACCCGGAATCTCCGTCATATAGGATTCGTCCACCTTCGGTCCTCTGGTAGCCGGGTCCATCGGGATACCGCATGCATCCCCCAGATGGTTTTCCGGGATCAGACCAACGGACAGTAGCAGCGTATCACATGCAATATACCTTTCTGTTCCAGGGATCGGATTTCTGTTTTCATCCACCTGGGAAAGATCAATTCCTTCCAGTCTTCTTTTTCCATGAACCCCCGTTACGGTATGAGAAAGATACAGAGGAATATCATAGTCTTTCAGACACTGCTGAATGTTTCTCGGCAGACCATTGGAATACGGCATGACTTCTGCCACGCCCAGTACCTGTGCGCCTTCCAGCGTCATTCTGCGTGCCATGATCAGTCCGATATCACCCGAGCCTAAGATGAATACGCGGTTACCGACCATCATACCATCCATATTGAGGTATTTCTGTGCCAGTCCGGCGGTAATGACACCAGCTGGTCGATCACCAGGAATCGCAATGGCACCGCTGTTTCTTTCATAGCAGCCTACTGCCAGTATGATGACGCCTGCCTGCAATTGTACAACACCTTCTTCTTTGCTGCAGCACACAATGGTACGATCTGAATGAATCTGCGTTACCATGACACCGGTACGGAACATGACGCCTGCCTCAACAGCCTGATCATGGAACCTTTCCGCAAAGGAAGGTCCACTCATCTGCTGTGCAAACGTGGTAAGTCCGAATCCGTTATGAATACACTGATTCAAAATACCACCGGTTTCTTCATCCTTTTCCAGAATCAGAACATCTGCGACTCCGTTTTTCCTTAATGCAGCTGCTGCAGCAAGGCCTGCACAGCCGGCTCCGATGACGACTGCATCGTAATACTTCTGCATCATAAGCGATTCTCCTTTACAAGGATACAGGAGCCTGGTTCATCCATACAGATTTCTGTTTTCTTTTTTCCATTCTGCTGTGCCAGTATACGGAGTACATAAGGCTGACAGAAACCACCCTGGCATCTTCCCATACCCGGTCTGACTCGTTTTTTCACACCTTTGATAGTGGTTGCCGGAACAGGACGGTGCATACAATCAATGATTTCCTGCTCACTGACATTTTCACACCGGCATACGATTTTTCCATACAGCGGATTGCGGCGGATCATCTCATTCTGCTGCTCCATTGACAGTTCATTCATGATAACCGGCGGTTCCACTGTATGCGATGCACTTTCATTCATATGAGGGTGCAGATATGGTTCAACAAAGTCGTGTACAATCTTTGACACAATTGCCGGAGCACTGGCAAGTCCAGGAGATTCAATACCCGCCACATCAATAAAACCAGGTGCACTTCTGACTTCCTCAATGATGAAATCATGCCGGCTGGAAGTTGCACGGATTCCGGCGAATGTACGGATATTATGGTTCATCGGAATATCCTTCAGTGTTTTTGTGATTGCCACTCGGACCGCCTGCAGCCCCTGAGAGGTTGTGGATACATCATCCCTGTCACATTCCAGTGCATTTGGACCGATCAGGGTATTGCCGTAAACAGTAGGTACCGCAAGTACACCTTTTCCTGCAGGTCCTGGTACCGGGAATATGATATGCCTGACCGGTTGACAGTCATGGTCCAGGACATAGTATTCCCCTTTTCTCGGTATGATTTCATAATCCCGATGGCTGTCAATCATGTCGTGAATCAATGGTGCATTGACTCCGGCACAGTTGATGACCATGGCAGTATCCAGAGTCATGTCATTACTTATGATCCGATATCCCGTATCCGTTTTTTCAATCCCCGTCACTTCGGTATTCAGGTACAGCTTCGTACCGTTATTGACTGCATTTTCCATACAGCGCAGAGCCGCTTCCCATGGATAGATGACTTCGGTTGTATAAAAGTCAATGACCTTTGTCACTGCATCAGAAAGATGAGGTTCTTCTTTTCGTGCCTGATCACCATCAAGGACCCGATATGGAATACCCCTCTGGTCTGCTCTTTGGCGCAGGATCGTCAGATGTTCCTCTTCTTTTTTACCACATGCGGCAATAAAGGCGCCTGTATTTTTATGATGGCAGTGCAGCTGCTGCAGCAGAGATGGATACATACGTGCTCCTTCTGCGTTGAGCTGTGCCTTCAGCGTACCATCTTCAGGATCATATCCAGTATGTACAATCGCTGAATTGGCCATGGATGTTCCATCTGCCACATCGCTGTTTCTTTCCACAACAGCTGTTTTCAGATGATAAAAGGAAAGCTGCCGGGCAAGCATTGTGCCGATGATACCGGCACCGATGATTACAATATCAAACATAATCTGTGTCCTTCTTTTCAAGAAACTGTATTCTGAACATATTATAATTCCGCACATAGAAATTGAACATATGCATTCATTGTCAGATGTACAAAAAAAGCCATATCATCAACTGATATGACTTGTCTTTTATGGCGCAGGAACAGGGATTTGAACCCTGGCACCGTGTTACCGATCTACGAGCTTTCCAAGCCCGCCCCTTCAACCACTTGGGTATTCCTGCAGGTCTCTTTTTTCGAGTGCCTATTCAGTATACTATAAAATTTTGAAAAATCAAACATTTTTTTGTACAATATTAAAAAAGGTGAAATCACATGGCGAAATATACGAAACAGATGCTTGCGGATGCCCTGTACCGCACCCTCGAAAAGAAACCGCTCGACAGAATCCGGATCAGCGATCTGACACAGGAATGCGGTGTCAACCGGCAGACATTCTACTATCACTTCCACGATATCTACGAACTTGTGGAATGGATCTATCTGACGCAGGCACAGCAGGCAATCGGTGATCATCATACCTCACGTGACTGGGCTACCGGCATGAAGGATCTGTGTGAACTGATGAACAGAGAAAAGGATTTTTTCCTGAAGACCTTTCATTCCACTTCTCACAGCAATCTGGAAAAAATCATCTCCGAGTGGACATACGAACTGATCCTGAATGTTGTCAAAGATGCATCCAGAGAGTATATCATCACCGATCAGGCCATCAGCTTTATCGCATCCTTCTATAAGAATGCCTTTACCGGTATTGTCCTTGACTGGATTGATAAAGGCATGGCCATTGCACCGGAAGAACTTGTCGGCTATGTTGCCCGGATCATGCATGGTAATCTGGAAGATTCCATCCATAAATTTGCAGTCAGAAAAAGAACGTGAGCCGATCACGTTTTTTCTTTTCTGTTTCTTCCTGCAGATCATACAATCTCTTTCTTTTTCTGCCATTTTCTGTTACATCAATGTAACAAAATCGTTCGAATGCTGTCTGACTGGTGCCGGAATGAGATCTCAACATACCTGTTTTACGCCGGAATCGCATCATCATCCTAATATTGAGTAATGCACAACCATTTCCGATACACCTTTTGTAACAAAATATGTCTTACTTTTCTGTATGATTTAGTTAGCTAAAATACTCTATAAATATATAGAGTTCAGATCATACGGATACCCCATCTCTGAAATCAATGGTGATGGTGTTCCATGAAGAAAAGGAAGGCAAGGATATTATGCATTTAGGAAAGTCAAAATCCAAAAACTCAGTATCACTTTATGTTTTAAAATCCACCTATGAATATGGCTTCCACTCCACCAAGATTGTCGAAAAGCTCGGTACAACCGAAGAGCTCGCCAAAAAGCTGAATGGTGAGGATCCGATTGAATGGGCAAAGAAATATATCGAAGAACTCAATCGAAAAGAAAAAGAAGAGAAGAAGGAAATCAAAGCCACCTACTCCACTTCCAGAAAAATATCCAGAAATGAAAACCGCACATTTAACGGAGGCTATATGTTCCTGGATCCGGTTCTGAATGAACTTGGCATCCATACCATCTGCCGTAACATCAAAAAGCGTCATCATCTGGACTTCAACTTTGATGATATTCTGTGCAAACTGATCTACATCCGTCTCATCAATCCCTCTTCCACTCTTTCCTATCACGACAGTGCTTCCCTGTTCCTGGAACAGCCGGACTTCACGCCGCGCCATGTAGAAAAAGCACTTCGCGTACTTTCAGAAGAAGCAGATTATATTGAACAGCAGTTATTTGAGAATATCAGAAAAACATATGGTCATCATCTGACGTATCTGTATTATGATACAACCATCTGCCTATACGACTCATACGCAAGGCAGAGTGCTGACCATGTCATTCCGATGGAAATCTATTACGATGCGGATATGATGCCGCTTGGATATAAAATCAATCCGGATCATCTGAGCTCTCAGCCCAACTCCGACATTGAGGAGGAGCTGATTCGAAATTTTGATATCACCCGTGTCATCTCGCAGTCGGATGGAGGCATCTCGGCGGCAGGTTCCGATACATTCAAGGACTGGAATATCCCGAACACACACGTAACATCCATGCCTTCCAGCATGCTGGATCCGATCCAGAAAAAGGAAGCCAACAATCCTTCCGGATGGAACTGTTCTGATCTGCCGGGTACATTCAATCTGAAAGAACTCCGTTTGGAACAGGAAATCCAGAATCCATCCCGTTTTTACTGGAAGGAAATGAATCAGAATGATGGCCAGAGAGTCATTCTGTGCTATTCCATGTCAGATGCACTTCGTGCCCGCACCATAAAGGAATTATATATTCTGCATAATCCGAATGTTCTGCCGGCAATTACAAATCAGGAAAAAACATGGTCCAAGGATGTTATCGCCTTCGTTACAAACCTGCATGATGAAAATCCTGTCAGGATCGTACGCAACGGCCTGTTCCGCAATCAGGTACATCAGAACTTCCGTATGCTTGCGATGGAATTCCCTGCAGTTTCTTCCTCTTTGAGTGAGTCTGAAATGATCAATGCACATTTCATTACTTGTTACTGTGCATTATGCGTCTACTGTGCGTTTATGAAAGATCTTGACCTGTATGATCATGCACCGCACATTCAGGAAGAACTGTCAAAGATAAACTTCATGAAGGTTGCTCAGGAAGGTTATGTTCCACTGTATACACCGAACACGTTTACTGACCATCTGCACGAAAGAATCGGTTACCGCACTGACTTTGAAATCATCTCAACAAAGCAGATCAGCAAGATCATGCGCAACTCCAAACGCAAGTCCTATATTGAAAAAGAAGAGGAAACAGAAAACTGATCCAGGTCAGGCAGGTATGATTCATAGTCATACCTGCTTTTCTGTTTATGTGTTTTGACTTATACTGTTTCCTATGAAAGATATGCTGAGAATCCATCAGATCCGCTGTGAACTCGGGCACACACCGGATCAGGAAGATATTGCCCGTAAACTGCACTGTTCCCCTTCTGATATCCTGTCTTTTACGATTGAAAAAGAGTCTCTGGATGCAAGAAAAGACGATCTGCATTACTCCTATACAGTTGTTGCACATATTCGAAATGCTTCCAGATATATCCGCAGAAAAGATGTCAGCCAGGCTGTTTTGAAAGTCTATCAGATGCCGGAATACAATACAGGTATTTCCGAAAGACCGGTTATTGTAGGGTTTGGACCCTCTGGCATGTATGCAGGCCTGCTGCTTGCTGAATGTGGATACCGGCCGATCATCATTGAGCGTGGCAGACGTGTGGAAGAAAGAGAAAAGGATGTCGATGCCTTCTTTCAGAAAGGTATCCTCCTTCCTTCCAGCAATGTTCAGTTCGGTGAAGGTGGTGCAGGTACTTTTTCCGATGGAAAACTGACAACGCGCATCAGAAACATCCGCATCCGCAAGGTACTTGAGGAATTTGTGGAAGCCGGCGCTGAACCTGCAATTGTCTACCAGCACCGTCCTCACATCGGCACCGATGTACTGCGTACCATTGTCCGCAGTATCCGTGAGAAAATCATTTCTCTTGGTGGTGAGATCCATTTTGAAACAACCCTTCTTTCCCTGCAGATCAAAGATGGAAGGATTGAAGGTATTGTTACAGACAAAGGCCCCATTCCATGTACAGCTGTGATCCTGTGTGCCGGTCACAGTGCTTCTGATACATATCAGAACCTGTATGATCAGGGTGTATGCATGATCCAGAAGGATTTTGCGGCAGGTGTCAGAGTAGAACATCCTCAGAAGCTGATCAATTCACGTCAGTATGGCAGATATGCAGGTCACCCTTCATTAGGAGCAGCATCCTACCGACTGGCACATACAGCTTCCAATGGACGTGGTGTCTATTCTTTCTGCATGTGTCCAGGTGGAGTGATTGTTCCTTCTTCCTGCAGTGAAAACACGCTTTGTGTCAACGGCATGTCCTATTCCGCCAGAGATGGTGAATATGCCAACAGTGCCATTCTTGTTCAGATCCCGTCTTCTGATTTCGATCATGGACATCCACTGGACGGTTTTCTCTATCAGAAACAGCTGGAACAGCTTGCCTTCCGCAAGGACTACAGTGCTCCGGCTATGAATATTGCCGATTATGTACATCACCATGACCCGGTTTCTCTGGTGCACGGATCCAGCTATCCCCGCACACTTGTAACCGAAGACATGCATCAACTCTTTCATGAACTTGTCAACCGCGCCATGGAAGAAGGATTTCTGGCGTTTGATCAGAAAATTTCCGGATTCATCGATCAGGGAATCATGGTCGGGATGGAATCACGCTCCTCTTCCCCGATCCGGATTCTCCGTAATCCGGATGGTCAGAGCAGTACTGTAAATGGTCTGTATCCATGTGGGGAAGGCGCTGGTTATGCAGGTGGTATCGTATCTTCAGCTGTTGACGGTATTACCCAGGCTGAAAATGTCATTTCATTTCTGAAAAAAACAGATCGCTGATCTGTTTTTATTTTGCCTCAAAACCGAACTCTTCCGGCTGAAATCTCGGACAGACGGATTCTCTTGAAGCGATGACTGCAGAGGCCAGTCTGGTACCGATACGGCATGACTCTTCCAGCGTCTTTCCATATGTCAGGCCTGCCGCAACACCTGAAAAGAATGCATCTCCTGCGCCTGTTGTATCAACGACATGTGTACGAAGTGGAGGAATCACCCCATACGTATCACCATCCGTATAGACAGCACCGTTTTCTCCCATTGTCACGACAACATTGACATAACCGGCCTTTGCAGCACGTTCATGAATGATCCGGGCAAGTTCTTCCGGTTCAGTATCATGATAATCTTCCGAAAAAAGAATACCTGCTTCCTGATCATTGCATACAACACAGCCTGTACGTTTCATCAGATCTCTTCTTTCCAGTGCAATTGTCATATTGGATACAACCGCATATACCTTTTTTTCATAGCGGTCAGCCAGTGTGAAAATACGGTTGAGAAGATCGGAAGTCATATCGATTTCCACAACGATACTGTCACAGGCAGAAATGATTTCATCACCATGCTCATCCAGAATATTTCCGATTTCAGAAAGATCCGGACGCTGTGAAATAGAAGCAACGACATCCCCTTCATTGTTGAAGATAGCAAGCCATGTTCCAAGTCCTGTTTCGGTACGACGGATATAATCCGTATTGATTTTGTGCCGCTTCAGCTGCTCAATCACATCCGTTCCCGTACCACTGTAATCCACAACGGAAACAAATGTCGGCCGCAATTCCATGTTGGCAATATCTTCCGCCACATTTCTGCACACTCCTCCATGTACCTGTATGACTTTACCGGCATTTCTTCCATCCATGACAAACTGATTCAGCGGATATCCTTTGATATCCACAAATACAGATCCGAATACTGCAATTCCCATATCTATTCCTCTTCACTTTACACAAATATTACCACATTCTCTGTTTTTCTTTACAGGAAAACGATGTATAATGATTGGTGTACCAATCACATGGAGGCCGTTATGACAAAAAAGAAAAAGTCCGGCATGAAAGCCAGACGTTATGAATATAATGAAACATATCAGAAACAGTATATCCGCAGATATGTATTCAAACTGAATATGAAGCATGATGCGCAGCTGATTGAACTGCTCGAAAAAATGGATAACCGTTCCGAGTGGTTCAAGCAGAGACTGCTGCAGGAGTTATGATCATGCTGAAGGAAAAAAGACTGAACGGATTCGGTGCGGCACTGATGATTCTTGTATGCAGCTGTGGACTGTATCTTCTCTCTGAGCTGGTCCTGATTCCCTATAACGTGTCACTACGTCATAAAACACAGAATCTTTCTGCTCAGATTGAGCATCTGAACAAAGACAATGCCATCCAGCATGCACAGATTGTTTCCCTGCTGGAAAAGCTGGAACTCATGGCTGATAACTCTCAATAAACCATCTGTCCTTTTCCAGGAAGATACATCTTGTCTGTCCCCCGATCAGACAGACGTATCGCATGCCGCAGCCACCGACCTGAGATGCTCTGCGTTCTCTGCTGATGATGCGGTCAATCCTGTATTTTCTCCCATCTTCCCAGCAGACATACAGCGGTTCAATCGAACCGTTTTTTGACTGTTTTAAAACAACATCAATATATCTTTTATACAACTGCTTCATACGTCCTCCTACATCGATATTTTATATCGTATCTGTTGCATATTTCAATATGATACGCAACATTTTGCGATTTACAATTGTTTCAATGATGCATAAAGACTATAATATGCACAAAGGAGGCAGTATGAAATTATCTGATCTGATCCGGGAATACAAAGAAAAGACAGGGTTTTCTGACAGTGAGATTGCCAGGAGATGCGGTGTATCCCGTTCCACTGTCATGCGATGGTCAAACGGAGATATTCAACGTGTATCCACAGAAACCATGCAGAGACTGTCTGAACTGCTGGGCTATAATATTGAACCACAGCTCAAATGCATGGACATTTCCATGAAACTTCCTGTCCTTGGCTATGTCAAGGCAGGATACGATCTTTTCTGTGAAGAAAACTGGCTGGGTGAAGAGGATGTCAGCCTGAGTGATCGAAAAAAAGGTGACTATTACCTGAAAGTCACCGGAGATTCCATGATCGGATGCGGAATCATGGATGGTTCTCTTGTTCTGGTACAGAAAACCTCCTCCATCAGAAACGGTGATATCGCCGTTATCCTGATCGGGGAGGAGGTCACTGTCAAAAAGGTTCAGCTCAAAAACGGATTACTGATACTGGAAGCTGCCAATCCGAACACGCCTGGACGCATCTTTACACAGCAGGAAGTCACTTCCCTGCCTGTACAGATCATCGGAAAAGTGCTTTCCTGCAAGACATATTTCTAGATTTCGCAGTCAATGCAGGCACGTGACTTCATATGTGCCACGACATAATTCTTGAATGCGAGGTGAATCGGATCCACCTGATAGGCATCCAGATCTGCCATGGTTTCAAAATCAAACACAAGGCAGATATCGTAGTTGCTGGAAGGTGCAAGCGGACTGTTTGTTACCACTTCCCCTTTTACAGCCTGGGGAAGTGTTTTTAACGGTTCACCCAGCTGAAGTGCCTGAGCGACAACATTGTCATGATCTTCATCCTGTAAGGCAAACATGCAGATATGACGGATCATTTTGCAGCACCTTTCAGTTCATACAGATAATGATACAGAGCACCGATCATATTGGCATCGTTGCCGAATGTACATGGTACAACTTCAGGTGCAGTAGCAGGAAGTGCCATTGCCTGCTGAGCAGCACTGTAATACAGTGTCAGATTCTTTCTGATGTAGTCCATCAGCAACGGCTGCTTGGAAATACCGCCTCCGACTGCAACGCGCTGTACATCCAGTGTGAACTGCAGTCCCATGATACCGGAAGCAATTGTCTTTGTATAATCATCAATTGCCTGCAGTGCATATTCATCACCATGATTTGCTGCATCAAACAGAATACGGCCGTTCAGTTTTTCCGGATCCTGATTGGATAAACGGGCATAACGGTCAACCAGACGTCCGACACCGTTTGTAACAGCCCACGCATTGCCGAATTCCATCGGGAATGCATACAGATTCATCGGGATACCGGAGAATTCACCAGCTGCGAAAGTATGGCCACGATACAGTTTACCATCAATGACAACCGCACCGCCGATACCTGTACCAAGCACCATGACGAAGGCATCCTTGATTCCCTGCAGGGAACCTTTCCAGATTTCTGCAAGTGCTGCAGCCTTGGCATCATTTTCAACCGCAAACGGAACCGGAATGACATCCTTCAGCACATCACCCAGATTGATGCCATCGATATAATGCAGAGCACCACTTGTATAGAAATAACCTTTTGTTGCATCAATCTTACCTGGCGCACTCATGACAAGTGCCTCAATATTGCGGTCTGCATAACTGTCATATACTTTTTTCAGTCCGTCCACAAGTCCCTGCAGACCCTCATCATATGGAGTCGGGAATTCTCCCTTCTCAAGAATTTCAGCCTGATCTGTCATCAGACTGTACTTGACGTTGGTACCGCCAACATCAACAGCCATATAATTAGCCATAATGATTTTTCCTCTCTTTGCTTCTTTATTACTATTATAAATTCAAAGCCGTAAAACAGAAGTGATTATTTTGTGACATTGATCCATTTGCAGAAATCGGAACAGTTTTCAAGATCCGAAATGGAAAGACGGACTGCAGATGCAGAAGATCCACAGGCAGGATATACTTCATCATATGCCTGCAGTGACTCATCCAGATAAACCTGTACCCTGTCATCTTTCACACCAAACGGACAGACTCCTCCTGGATGATGACCGACATATTCCATCAGCTGTTCTTCACGCATCATCTTTGCTTTTTTGTGGAATGTTTCCTTGTATTTATGATTATCAATTCTTGCTGTACCTGCAGTAAGAATCAGAACCGGTATCTCATCCACCATAAAGGAAAGTGTCTAGGCGATTCTGCCCTCTTCAATGCCAAGAGCTGCAAGAGCTACCGTCGCACTGGACTGCTGTGTAACAATAATCCGATCGCCATATCCTTCTGCCTGCAGGTAATCTCTGGCAGATTCAAAAGACATCCGGGAGTACCTCCTTCTGCATGCGGAAGGAAATGGCTGTTTCACTCATTGTACGGATCAGAGCAAGACTCTGTACATCATATCCTGCTTCACGCAGTTTTGTGCCACCATCCTGGAAGCACTTTTCAATACAGATGCCGATCCCTTCAACAGATGCCCCTGCCATATGGCAAAGCCGTGCTACTCCTGTAATCGTATTTCCATTGGCGAGGAAATCATCGACAATCAGCACATGATCTTTTTCATTCAGATATCCGTTTTCAATGGAAAGTACAAAATCCTTCTGCTGTGTTCTGGATGTCACAGATACGAAACAGCGGTCATCCTGTGGAACCGTATCATTCTTATCTACAATCAGACATCTGACATTCAGATACATTGCGGTAAATACCGCCGGGGCAATACCACCTGTTGCGACAGTTACAACCTTCGTAATCCCTCTATCAGCAAATCTTTGCGCAAGTGCTTTTCCCATGGCATCCATCAATGATGGATCAATCTGGCGATGCAGGAATGTATCCACCTGCAGGATGTCATCACTGACAACCTCCCCTTCACGGGCAATTTTTTCTTCAAGCTGTTCCATATTATTCTCCCCTCAGGTCATACAGTTTTGTATATTTATCACACAGGTAATCCAGATAGTAATGCACATCGGCGCCTTCACCGGTTGCCTGTTTCAGAATATCCTGTGGTTGTAGATAGCAGCCATGGCGGTGAATGTTTTCTTTCAGCCACGCTTCGATTTCATCAAAACGATTTTCTTCCAGCAGTGTATGAACAGGTATCTGCTGTTCCATGGTATGTACGAACTGCGCTGCATATGCGCTGCCCAGTGCATAGGTCGGAAAATATCCGAAACTGCCGGAAGACCAGTGAACATCCTGGAGGATACCCATGGAAGCCTGTTCTGCTTTGACACCAAGGTATTTTTCATACATGGCATTCCATGTTTCATCCAGATGTTCTGTGGAAATCGTTCCATTGAACAGTCCCTTTTCAATTTCATATCGGATTGCGATATGCAAAGGATATGTCAGTTCATCCGCCTCCGTCCTGACAAGAGAAGGCTCTGCGACATTGATTGCCGCAACAAACTGATCCAATGTGACATCTTTCAGCTGTGATGGGAAGATTTCCTGCAGTACCGGATAGTTTGCCTTCCAGAACGATACGGATCTGCCCAGATGGTTTTCAAGAAGTCTGGATTGGGATTCATGCATGCCGCACGATACACCATCCGACAGAATCATTCCATCAAAAGCAGGATCAATGTTGTGCTGATACCATGCATGCCCTGCTTCATGGATGGTGGAAAGAATGGCGGATGAAACATCATCATGAATGTATTTTGTTGTCGTACGGCAGTCATTCTGGCATGTCCAGCTTGTAAAAGGATGCTCGGTTTCATTCTGATATCCCCAGGAAGGATCAAAATGCAGATAGGAAAGCAGGTGTTCCATGAACTTCTTCTGCCCTTCAATCGGATATTCCTGATGCAGGAAGGAATTATCGATCTGCTCTGCTTCAGTGACTTTATGAATCAGCGGTACAAGCCTGTCTGTCACTGCCGAAAAAAACGCATCGTACTTTTCAGTGGTCATGCCTGGTTCATAATCCTGCAGCATCTGATCATATAATGGAAGATCACTGTTCCTGCAGGAATACTCTTCTCTGCGGGATTCGATGATCTTTTTCAGATACGGTTCAAAGATGCTGTAGTCATTATTCTGTTTTGCCTTAAGCCATGCATCGTATGCCTGATTGAACAGCATGCTCTGGGCAACGAACTTTTCTTTTGGAAAAGAAAGAGAATTACCTAAACGGATGGCATACAGCTGACAGCCGCGTCTTACAACCGGATCCACCTGTTCATCCTCTTTCAGAATATTTACGATTTCCAGCATTTTCGGATCCATCATGATGGAATATGCTTCCCCGGCAAGATAGGCACTTCTTTCATCCCTGTAGGATGCACCTGCAGGTGGTGCAACGGTTGACCTGTCGATTTCAATAATGGAAAGAGCCATCTGATACGCAGACATTCTGAATACCCATTGTCTGTATGTTTCAATCATTTCTTCTCGTGTCATTTTCATACCTCTTTGTGCTCCATTATACCACGTAAAAAAAAGATACCGCATCGTGCGATATCCTAGAACATCTTCACTCAGATCCATCTGGAACGAACGGATGATGGCACATGGCAGGATGACCACGATCACAAGATCAGTCAGCTGGGACCATGTCTGTTTTGACAGTCTGCCTGTTTTTCCCATCCACCAGCCGATTGCCATCAGAAGATATATTTCAATCTGTAAACCAGCCATACCTTTTCTCCTTTTTTGAAATACCAGTTTTGATTATACATGCTTTATAATCTGATATTTCATTGTATTTCAGATATTTAACAGTTCTTTTTCATATGCTTCAGGCAGAAAAAAATCCGGAAACCTGTGTCCCGGATTTATTGAACCTGATTATTTCAGATCTTCTGCCTTCAGACCAGCAGATGTCAGAGCTGCCTTTGCAGCTTCGATTGTAGCGTTGGAAGAAATTGTTGCACCAGAGACTGTTTCAACATCTACTGTTGCGCCTTCCTTCATTGCTGCAGCAAGCTTGGCAACAGCCTTGTCACCAAGACCCTTTGTTTCATCCTTGCCTTCTGCTGTAACATCTGTGATGTGGTTATCTTCAATTGTCAGTGTGACTGTAACATCACCACCCATACCCTTGGCAGAGCCTGTGTATTCACCGGATACAACCGGTGTGGACTTCCAGGAAGGATATGTACCTGCAACAACCGCAACAACAAGGAGTGCTGCTGTAGCTGCCAGCCCGATCATTTTATTGTTTTTTGCCATTTCGTTCACTCATCCTTTTCAATTCTTTGCACAGCCGGCTATGGTCAGATGCTTCAAACACGTAACTGCCGGCACGCTTTTATTATTATACTGTCTCAGGCAGTCAGAAAACAACATATCTTTTTTCTGATCTGCAATATTTCCCGAAACTGAACCACCTTTGACAACGGTAACTCCATTTTCATCATGCAGATAACCAAGACGGATCTCGCCGAAGATATCCCCGGTAATCGCATTGACCTCAAAACCGGAAAACTCCACGACTTCCAGATAGCTGCCGGAACGGATCTGTTCTTCAGAGATGGAAGAAGGTGTCACCACATAGTTTGTCAGATTGAAAGTATCATCTTCATGCAGATACTGGCAGAATCGCCGTGGTCCGACAAGAGATGTTACAACCCCCTGATCAATCAGTACGCGATCTTCAATACGTGCCCCTTCTTCATCAATCACATGATTGAAGGAAGAATTCGGAAGAGTCTGTACGGCACGAATCGTCAGCGGACATGCCGCATCAGCTTCCATCAGTCTGTCGTTTTTCTGTACTTTGGAAATACCGCGATAGATGTAGGCGGTATCGATCTGACTGATAAACCAGTCATAGATCCGTACGGATTCTTCTGTGGAAAACAGTACCGGTACATAAAGACCCGATGGTGTGTCTGTTGCCTGAAGGCGATCCATACCATACTGCATCGTTTTTTCAATTTCCTGTTTCAGATATCTTTCATCACAGCTGCCACTGCGGTACATACGGTACAGTTCAATTTCATGGTCATCCTTTCTGGCATTGACGATGACTTCCACCATACTGGAAGGGGTGACTTCTGTAACATCAATACCGTTGCTGTTACGGTAACGGATGGTATCTGCCTGTGTGAAAATCTCATAGGAATTCAGATACGCCTGCTCTGTTTCCGTGATGGACTGCATCGCATGAATATAATCACGTGCATTGTCGTAAGGATCCACTTCCTGATGACACACTGCCACATCCACTGGATGATTCAGATCAAAGACCGGATTGACACCATACCGTGCATTTTCACACAGGCGTGCAACCGCATCCTGTACCTCATGTTCATTCCATGTCAGATGAATCTCGCCGTTTGCCATACCGACTGACTTCCCATCATCCATATTGACATATACCGTAACATCGACATGCGTCACATTTCTTGTACGGTTCTGATCCAGATTATGACGGATAAAATAGAATTCCCAGCCTTCAGTTGTACATTCCCTCATTTCCCAGGCATCCGCCTGAGAACTGTTCAGTATTTCAATCATTCTGTCGCTGTTCATGCCAGTATTCCTTTCGTTTTCAGATATGGACCGCCATCCGCAACCTTGACAATTTCCTTATGTCCCTTGCCGCAGAAACCGTTGCCGAATACTTCCTGTTGATTGGAAGCCATTGTAATATTGCCGAGAATATCCGGCACATAACCGGTCATGATGATCGGTGCAACAACCTTTCCCGTCAGTTTTCCGTTTCTGATTTCACGTCCTAGGGAGATGATACACTGAATCCCCCAGTGTTTCGGATCTTCCATACCTGACTGCATACCTTCCAGCAGATATCCATGTTCAATAGAGGCAATCATATTTTCCAGCGTATCATTTCCTTTATCAAATAAAGTATTTGTCATACGTGTATAAACCTTGTGTTCAAAGTTCTGACGCTTGCCGTTACCGGTTGGCGCAATACCAAGGCGTAATGCAGAAAGAGCATCACAGATGCCTGTTTTCAGGATTCCATGATCTATTTCCGTTGTATCACCTGCGCGGATACCTTCATCATCAAACACATAGGAAGCTACATTTTCAGCACACAATGCACCTTCATGCATTGTCACAAGATCACTGCCGACACGCTGATCGATATAGTGTTCTCCTAATGCTCTGTGTTTGACAAACATATCCATCTCCACACCATGACCAAAAGCTTCGTGAGCAATCAGACCTGATACTTCAGGAGATGTGATGATATCATATTCACCCGGTTCAATTCTTCCTGCATGCAGGACATCTTCCGCCTGCTTCAATGCATCCTGCCATACATCTTCCAGGGATGCGATGATTTCAGGACCTACTCTGCCGGAAACACCCATATACCCATTGGCATTTCTGCCATCTTTGGCAACCAGTGGAACAATGGTAGCTTCCGTATACACATAGGACTGACGCATATCCTTTTCACAGGAAAGAAACATCTTTGAAATGTGTGTGGACTGAGCAGCAGACTGGACTTCATATACATCTTTTCCCGCAGCTGCTGTTTTCAGACAGAGTTCATTCATCTGTTCCACAATGGAAGACAGATCGCATTCTTCTGGAAGCATCTGTGCTTCCGCTTCAAAGCGTACAGTGTCCACTTCATCAGCAAGAATACCTGTGACGTATGGCTTTACCCCACATAAAGTCAGCAGTTCCTCCTGTCTGTCAAACGCTTCCCGGATCTGTTCCGCCTTTTCTCTCCAGCATTTTGGATCAAAGTCATTACATGCATATTCACTGTAATGATCATTTCGTGCAACTCTGACAACGATGCCTCTTTCAGAAGTAATATTCTGAGAAGAGACTTTTTTCATATGCAGTGAAGTAACGATCGAAAAACCTGTGGAATCTGTTGCCAGAACACTGACATAATCATGATCTTCACTCAGATCTGCAATCAGAAGTCTGAGTCCATCCGCGATGGAATCAAGATATCTGGAAAATGGTACTTTCATGTTAATCTTTCCGACCTTTCATCAATGACAATATCATATCACCGATATCATGTATCTGTGCCACAATTCTGCTTGACACATATGGTAAAATGAGACAGAAAAAAAAGGGAGGATTTACGCATGAGAAAATTCACACTCGCTACAGCTTCCACCATTGATGCACATAAGTCCTGGCTGGAACAGAGAAATATTCCAATGATCTCCTATACGTTTGAGCTCAACGAGCAGGTCTATATTGATGACTGCATGGAAGATACAAAACGCACCTTGTACAGTGAAATGAGAAAAGGCAATCAACCACGTACAAGTCAGATTACAGTTTATGCGTACTATGAATTCTTCCGATCACTGATTGAAAAAGACCGCAATGTTCTGTTTATGGACATGGACAGAGCTCTGAGTTCCTCCTACTTCAATTCCTTAAAGGCAGCAGAACAGATCAGAGAAGACTATCCGGAATCCAACCTTTACATCATGGATACACGATGTGTGACTGCAGGACTTGCCATGCTTGTCGCAAAAGCTGCTGATCTGGCAGATGAAGGAAAGTCAATGGAAGAAGTCATTGCCTGGGTGGAAGAAAACAGACTGAAGATCTCCCACAGATTTGTCGTCGATGATCTGGAATGGCTCAGACGTGGCGGAAGACTTTCCAATTCATCCGCTTTCATCGGTTCCCTTCTATCCATCAAACCGTTAATCCACGTGGATGATGATGGAAAACTTGTTGCCTACGCAAAGGTCAGGGGCAGAAAGAAGGCATTACGGACACTGCTGGAAAACAGTGAAACGGATATGGGTAATCCATCTGAAACAGATGTCATCATTGCCCATGCCGACTGTCTTGAAGAAGCAGAAGCATTTGCACAGAGTATAAAGGAAAAGTATCCGGATCTGAGATCCATCAACATCATGGAACTTGGCCCGGTCATTGGATGCCATGTCGGACCTGGTTTGATTGCGATGGTATACAACAGCAGAAACACATCCCGCACAGCTTAAAAAAGGAATGAATCATCACCACGGATTCATTCCTTTTTTGTGATTACAGAATCTCTTCCAGCTTTTCCAGGAAAGATTCTTCTCCCCATGTATTGATTTTCCAGAAGACTGCCTGCGAACCACCGGAAGTGATTGCGGACAGCCGGACCGGTTCATCCCCATACTGGAACAGTGTGACATTCATACTGACACGGTTGTCTCCCAGATAGCTGTAACGTTCAAACACAAGCACTTCACATCGTGCCATTTCTGCTTTGAAGCTGCTCTGATCTTCCAGTGTAGCTGACATGCTGCCTTTCAGGATTCCATCGATGATTGTCCTGCGGAGTTCATCCATATCTCTGTTCAGTGTTTTTTCAAGTTTTGCCATAACATTTGCCTCTTTGAACGTACTTTATCATGCAGAGAAGCATGAATACAGATGCATGAAAGAAGAATACGGTCCGTTATTCTTCCTTATCGGCGGAACAGTACAAAGTCATCATTGACGGTTGTATCCGCAAGGCTGATTTTCAGATTGATATCTCTGCCGGACATGCGGACGGAATGCTCGGACGCCGTTGGAAAAATACGGCTGGACATGACTGTTTCATCATTGATGAATACCTCTACAGTACTGTGATCCACAAAGATTTCCATTTTCTTTAACGGTTCGTCAAGTACGACTTCCCGGCGTGATCCATATTCCGGATTGACCACATGTACCATATCCGTACGGTCGCACGCAACTGTTTTTGTGGACGCATTGTAGCTGATTTCAAAACCACGTTCCAGATTCTTTGCGAAAAGATTCAGGCGGATATCAGAATCAGACGGATTTTCCAGATCCATGACACAGGCAGACGGCATTCTGCCAAACAGCCTGTTGGTTCGTATGGAGCCCTCAAATGCTTCAAATACAACATCCTTGCGTAATGCCTTGAGTGCTTTTGCTGGTCGCTGTTTCAGCCTTCCTCCTTCAATGGAAAGCATTCTCGGCAATGTCTGCATGTTTGCCCATCCTTCTTCATCCGTTGGAGGATAGCAGCAGTCCGAACAGCCGAACCATCCTTCCAGCACCGCCTTGTCACGGTATTCCTTCTGGAATGCGCATTGCGGCGCATAGAAATCAAAACCGTAATCCAGCAGTTTCATTTCACCTTTCGGTATGAATTTCAGGTTTTCCAGATCCAGATCACCGATGAAATAAACAGACTGATAGGAGTTGGTTGTCAGATCTCCTTTTTCATGCAGACCCTGTGGTGAAAACAGAAGCAGCCACTGTCTGCCGACTTTCTGAATATCCGGACATTCATACATATAACCAAAGGACGGATATCCTTCGATGGTCAGTTCCCCCATCAGTTTCCAGCCATCTCTGATATGACGGGAAGAAAACAGAAGAAGTCTGCCTTCATGATTTTCATTCTGGGCACCAAGCAGAATATGATACTTGCCTTTTTCATAGAAGATGTGTGGATCACGCTGATGCCCGGTGTAACCGGACTGTGGATAGATGATCGGTTTTGCATCTTTCCCGATTCTTCCTTCCTGGTCCATTGCAGCAAGCATCTGATATTCAACCATACGGCCATAATCATCTTTCGTATTTCCTGTATATACCAGGTACAGCACATTATCTTTTACATAGGCAGAGCCGGAAAAACAGCCGTCATTCTCATACGGTGTCGTCGGTTTGATCGCAAGTCCTTCATTTTTCCAATGCAGAAGATCTTCCGAAGTGACATGGTACCAGTGCTTCATGCCATGAACCGCACCAAATGGAAACCACTGATAGAACAGATGCCATTTCCCATTGAAAAAGCTGAATCCGTTAGGATCATTCATCAGACCAGTTACGGTCTGAATATGGTACTGGCCTCTCCAGATGGACTGTCGGATCTGCTGATGCAGTAAAGACAGTCTTTTCTCATCTCTTTCATTCAGAATCTGATCTTTTTCTTCTCTTGTCCATTTCTGCATATTCCTTTACTCCTTTATTGAAAACTCATAGCGGATTTCATGTGTCAGTGTTTCATTGGCTTTGACGATCGGTTTTGGTGTGACATCCGGATAGTTGATCGCATTTGGCAGGTATTCCGCCTCCAGACATACAGCACTGCGTCTTGGATATACATGTCCTTTCTTTCCCGCAGCTCCATTGAGCCAGTTGGCCGTGTAAAGATGGAAACCTGGGAAATCAGAAGAGAATGTCATGATCAGATCTTTCCCTTTCAGCACTGCCATCGTACGCATACCTTCCCCGTCAACCGGGTAATGATGATCATATCCTGCACCGTATTTCAGCTGAATATCGTCCTGATCGATATCCCTGCCAAGTGGTTTACTGACAGTAAAATCAAACGGTGTCCCGTTAACCGGTACCATCTGATCCAATGTCAGACATGTTTCATCCAGCAGTGCATACCGATCGGTAAAGATCTTCAATTCATGATCCATGGCATCTTCACTTTCATCCAGATTGAAGTAGGAATGATTCGTATAGGCAAACAGTGTATCTGCTTCGGCTGTTCCACTGGATATGATGGAGATACCGTGATCCAGAAGTCTGTATGTAACTGTAACATGCAGTGTTCCCGGATATCCTTCTTCACCATCCTCTGATACATAGGAAAAGATGATCCTGTCCTTCTGTACTTCCGTCTCAAAGATCTTCTGATCAAAGCCATGAATACCGCCATGATTGGCATTTCCATTATTATTGATCGGAATATGATATTCCTTTCCATTGAGGGTAAATCTGCCCTTTTCAATTCTGTTTGCTGTTCGACCGATGGAAGCACCAAGATATGTATCATGATGCATATAGTCTTCCACGCAGTCATATCCTTCCACGACATCCCGTTCCAGGGATAACACTTTTAAAGATACAAGTGATGCACCATAATCTGTTACCGAAAACCGGATATTTCCGTTTTCCAGCGTGTACAGAAAAACTTCGCGATCTTTGCATTTTCCAAAACTTCTTTTCATAACTGCTCCACCTCTTACATAAGTGTAAGACCGTAATTTTTGTACTTTCATTTTATCATGATAAAATATGAAAGTATGAAAAATGAAGAAAAGTTCGAAAAAAACGGTTTAGGCAGTCTTCTGTTCCCGATTGTCACAGCAGTCGGTATGGGAATCATCCTGTTTTTCAAAGATGTAAGTGCCGGTTATGAATATCTGGTGGCGCTGATACCGATGCTTCTGCTGATCGGTATCATCGGTACATGGCTGTATAACCGGGATGGAGATATGAAACTGTTTGGTGCCATTGCATGCCTTTCCTCCATCGGCGTGGGACTGCAGCTGTATATCGATGCAAGATATATCACACAGTCTTCCTTTTCATTGATCAAGCTGCTTGCCGGCATTGTCATTGCAGGCTGTTTCGTTATGTTTTACCGGATGATCAGAAAACTGCTGACCTATCATGTAACAGGTTATATTCTGATGGCTGTTTCTGCTCTTCTGTATGGCATACTGATCTTTCGCGGGATCGATCCCAATGGTTATGGAACATCTGCCTGGATCAGACTTGGTTCCATAACCGTTCAGCTGACAGACTTCACTAAGATCTGTGCCATTCTGTATTACGCCGCACTGTTTTCTGCAGAAAAAAACAAATCCGACAGGGCAGTACTGGTTCACTCAAGCCTGTTTTTCGGGATTAATCTGGCAGGATCCCTGCTGATTAAAGAACTTGGTTCCTTCCTGATTCTGATGTTTCTGCATCTGTCGATTCTGTTTATCTTCATGCGCAGATCCACGTTCAAAAGAATCTATCTGATTGTCATTTTCTGCTCCATCTTCGGGGCGGTAGCGATGTCTTTTATACTCTATCATCTGATTTCCCCTGCCCATGATGCAGGAACAATGAATTCTTTTCAATCACTGTTATGGCCGATTATCAATAAGGTTCATCAACGGTTCTCCGTAACAGCCAATATCAACGCAGACCCTTATGGCTCCGGTTATCAGCTGTATCAGGGGCGGAAAGCACTATGGATGGCAGGATTATTCGGAAACAGCATCAACTTTACAGCTATTCCGGTTGCGGAATCCGACATGGCTTTTGTCGCCCTTGTCAATTCCTTCGGCTGGATCATAGGTATCTTTGCACTGATCTGCTTTACCCGGATCATCATCAGCGGATGCATGCTCAGTCTGAGGCTTGTTCATGTTCAGCTGCAGGATTCCATTGTTCTTTTCGGTGCAACGATCATGATTTTCCTTCAGGCAATGATTGTCATACTGGGTTCGTGCAATGTGATTCCCTTTACAGGTCTGCCGATACCGTTTCTATCCCGTGGTGGTACCTATCAGGCGATCGTATTCTGTTTCTGTGGCCTGCTGATGCTTGCTTCAGAACATGATGGAACACGATTGATCGATCGCAGAAAACAGATCAGTACAGACAGTCTGGATACAGAAGAAATGACAGAACAGGAGGAAGATGAGGATGCAGATACGCAGACGCTTAAAATCGGATTCTGATCAGAATGCTTCTCACTCCGCCTCCAGAATCAGATTAACCATGATCGGATGTACAGCTGTCTGTGTCGGATTTGCTGCTGCTTTTGGATACCGGTATGGAATCCGACCTGTCATTGATCCATCTGCTGCCGCATATGTCAATTCGATCCGGTACGATACAATCCGTGACAGTGTTCTGGAAGGAAGCTATATTGACAGAAACGGTAATGTGATTCTGAGTGCTGATGCACCAGGTAACCCGGGTACTGCTGCTTATCCGCAGAACTATTCCTTTGCCTACCTGCTTGGGTACTATTCCGTATCTTCTTCCCAGGAAAACATGTATGGACTGCGTGGAAACCTGAAAGACTATACCCTGTTCCATCTGGACGAAAACAACAGAGGTGCCTCTGTAAGTCTGACAGTGGATATCGGTCTGCAGGATTACTGCTGGCAGATTCTTGGAAATACGGATGGTTCAATCATTGTTCTGGACAATCAGACCGGTGCCATACTGGCCCTTGCCTCCAGCAGTGGTGTTGCCTATGATGTCAATGATGTCAGTACCCTTCTTGAAAGTGATGTGGAGGGCTCACAATACAGACGTGGCACATATGAAACCGATCCACCTGGAAGTACTTTCAAGATCGTGACTGCAACTGCAGCACTGACAAAACAGAAAGAGGAAGGACTGGATGATTCCTGGTTTGACTATACGGATTATGGCAGTTATTATGCCGAAGGCAGTGACTTTGAAATCACCAACTGGGCGGATCTTTCCTATGGTCAGATCAGTCTGGAACAGGCGATGAACAGTTCTGTCAATACATACTTTGCAGATCTGGGTGTGCGTACAGGAAGAGAAAGACTTGAAGAAACGGCTGAGAAATTTCTGATCGGCAAAGACATTGAGATTCCATTTCTGACAACCATACACTCATCCATGGATATCGGTAACAAGCAGATTGAACTTGCACAGGCATCCTTCGGCCAGGGGAAAACGCAGATCACCCCTCTCCACATTGCGATGATCACACAGTCCGTAGCAAATACAGGACATATGATGCAGCCATATATCGTTTCTTCCATCGGTGATGGAAAGATTCCTTTGTATAAAGCATTTACACACAGACTCTCCACAACGATGGATCCAGATGTCAACGAGAAACTGAAGCAGATCCTGCACTCCACTGCCGTGGGATATGGCTTTGATGAATATACCTATGGCAATGTATATGCCAAAACCGGTACAGCCGAATGTGTCAATGACAGAATTCACACCTACATTACAGGATTTACAGATGAATATACCTTTGTTGTAAGCTACAACAACAGCTCCATCTCAACTGTCAATATCCCTGCAGCACAGGCTCTTGTGCAGTATCTTAACAGCATGAACTGAAGGCAGAATCCAATGAAGGTTGTGCAAAGGAATCCTACTGATTGATCTGTGGGAGGAATTGGCACTGTTGTTTACCGGTGT
>JAEDEK010000140.1 GCA_016293365.1 Bulleidia sp.
CTATACACTAGATCAGTTACGATCTGTATATAGAGGAGTGGTATTTGCCAATCCGATTAACGATTAAATGATATTTGTAAAACTGATTATGTTAATATCCCACTGCTGCGACTCCATACTCTGCCTGTTCTTGAGAGAATCCTTCATATAGTAATTGTTCAAGAAGACCTTGACGTGAAAAAGACATGCTATTGATATAACTCTGTGCCACTTTAGCTGCCTGTTCATTCCAATCAACCTCGACGTAATTCACAGCCCACGATGCAGCTTCATAAGAATATCCTTCGTATTCCAACTGATCTATTAATCCACTTTGAGAAAAGCCCATATATTTCAAATATGATTTTGCAGTACCAACTGCTTGTCTATATTCTAATGGCGCATTGTCATATTCTGCCTGCTTTGCTTTTTCTGCAGCTTCCTTTTCATCAATTATTGTTTGGCGAATATTTGAATATTCTGAATCCCATTTTTCAACATCTTCTTCGAAAAGTGTCACATCTCGTAATTCCTCAATTCTCTGTTCAAAAGCTTGTAAATCTGTTTCTGAATGAGATGCGTTAACCTTGTCAGCTAAAGCCTGTACCCTATTGCGCTCTTCTGCAGCAAAGGATTCACAATTGTGAAGTGCATTTTTAATTGCATCACTTAGTTTTTGCGTTATTTATTTATAACGATCGGTATTTAATATAGAAGTATTATCATCTATGATGATCTTTAGTTCATCGGCTTTTTATTGGTTGTGAAACGTTAAAAGTCTCCTGAGTTTCTGAAAATCTTTAATGGCTGTAAATCAGTTTGAATAACTGCACCATAGGAATCTGTAAAGCAAAGTCAGACCATATACAGATTTAAATATTCCACTTTTTTATGTTTTTTCATTCAATGGGGCAACCAATTCATAGCACACTGAAAAAAATGACAGTCTGAAGAGTATGCTTTCAGCTGACAATTCCTGGCAAAATGTACCGGAACTGTCTTTGTGTGAAGATTGTCAAGGTATCATTCTGAATCTGATGAAACAGGTTGCTTATCAGGGTACCTGTGTAACAGATGGAATCACATCAGGATCATAGTACACGCTGATGGAATGCGTTTTTCCCCAGTCATCCTTAAAATACATTGTCAGAGGATCCTCTTCTGCAATGATTCTGTCAATATCCTCTACTTTGATCATCATTATCTGTTCCATTCCCTGATGAATGGTATGATCGTTCTTCTCAAACGGATCTTTCAATGGTAAAGATTCTATATTCGTAATCGTCAATCCCGGATCCTGGTATTTACGAAGCGGTTCCATATCCACATAGAAACCACGCACGGGAAAGTATTCACTGAATGAAATCCAATAGGATATATATGTAGTTCCATTGCGGTTATACAATGCATATGTGCCCTTCACAACTTCATCGATCTGCGAGCTGCTGACACATCCTGTCAGAAGGAAGCACGAAAGAACAAATGGGATCAGATGTTTTTTCATCACAGCTCATCCCTCATGTATATCATAATACAGATCATAAACATGACAATTGCTGCAGAAGTCAGCATACTGCTGATCTGCTTTATGATTGGAATATAATCTACCCACATTTTTTCACCTCATTCTGAATATCTGTTCTTTGGATATCGAATACAGAATCGTACTGTTATCCGGTGGAATAATGATCAGATCGCAACTGTAAGGTAATTCAATTTCATAGTTCTGAAACCATTCATCCGTAAATTCCATTCTGATCGGTATTTCTTTCTTTCTGATTTCCTCAATATCCTTCAGCTGAATCGGAACAGAAAATGCAAATTCACAGAATTCATATCCTTCCTTAACTTCCAGTGGTTTTGCTGTATAAAAGAGGCCTGGTTCTTCATCTGTTTCCATATCGCAGATCCATGGAGTCAGTGAATCTGTGTTGATTACACGCTGTTTAACAGTAAACTCCTGTTTGATTGCCAGCTCCACAACAACATAAGCCTGCTCATACGCATACACAAGCCCGTACATGCCATATACAACAGAATTGATCTGGCTGGAAGGAACACATCCTGTACAGATTATCAGGAGTGCTGGACATAATAAAGACATCATTTTTCTCATAATCTGTGCTCTTTCAGATATTTCATACAGCATACAATTACAAATACACTTGCAATTGCCTGCATGATATCCGCTGCCAGTTCAATAGAAGAAGACAAGGACATAAACATCATTTTTCATCACCCCATTCTAACGTTGACTGTATCTGAAAAAGAGACATTCCCAGAAGTATATACTGCATTTGCTGAAACGGTAATTTCTACCTGCCCGTTTGAAGGAATATTCAGTCTAACTGTACTCTGACATGCTGACAAGTATAAGAATCCACCTGTTCCGTATGGAGCAATACTGTCAATCTGTGCCGACATAACACTGTTATCCTGAACATTTACTGTTGCGAGTACTCTGATTGAAAGATCGAGTGTCTTTTCCGATTGAGAAAAGACATGCATGGTAACAACCTTCTGTCGGCTGACAGGCATGATTGCCCATGAGGACGAACTGTTTTCTGTCTGTATTGATTGAGCATGTACCGGACAGACAAGGGAACAAAGGATTAAAGTGTAGATAATCAGTCTGTTTTTCATTTCGTATTTTCCTCCTGTGATCTTACCATCACCGACAATACAGCGATAAACCGTTGACTGTCTGTCTGAAAGCATGTAATACCACCATATTCCTCGCTGATTGCCCGGATGGTCCTGATTCCAATCCCATCAAATTCTTCACAATCAACAGGAGTCAATGCAGGATCAATGTAATTGATCACTTCCAGCTGAATCATGATATCTGTCTGCTGTATTCTGCATTCCACAGGATGTGTATGTATGCCATGTACAAATGCATTATCAATCATATTTGACAACGCAAGAAACAGATCGGCCGGCTTCAGGGGAATCTCATCCATGTAAGTTACAGTTATCTTGAAATCAATTCCTTTCTGATCAGCTTCTTTCTTTTTGGAGTTTAACACCACATCCAATGCATTGTTTCCTGTTGTGATCATATGTTCCTGATCCAGAATGCGCCTTGATTCAGATAACCTTTTTCTGAGCTGTTCCTGATCTTCCAGACTGTATTCCAGTGTGCTGATCAGCTGTTTCAGGTCATGTTTTATATTACGTATCTCTTCAAATGCGCGCAGAACCTGGTCTGCTGACTGTATCTGTTTTTCCATGATTCCCATTTCCAGTCTGTTCTGTTCCAGCTCTTCCTGTTTATGGAAGTAAGAAAAACGGGTAATCAGTATAAACAGAACAGAGAAAATCAGGCAAAAACTTACTGTCATAATCAGATTTGCTGAACCAATCAGTTCTATATCTACCTCATTTTCAAGAAAAATCAGAACAGACATCATTACCACTGTCAGCACAACTGTTGTGGACATCTGCCTGTTCTGCAGGCTGGTTCTGTGTTTTTTCATGACGTGTTCCAGGATAAAAGCTGATATCAGGTGAATACACAGGGAAAGAAATGCAGTGTTCTGATAGTTTTCCATAATGAGGTTGATATAACCAACATTGCCAAAATAATGCAACTGATTAAGGCTGTCTACATGGAATGCATATTTCATCATGAATACAAGGTTAGAAACAAACAGAATACTGGTGGATACAATCGTGATAAATATGTTGGAAAGCATGGAATCATCATTGATATAACTCAAGTATATGAAGGAAGTTATGGCAATCTCAAAACAACAGTTATGAAAATAGAAAGTCATTCCATTGTTCAGGAAGAATATCAGAAAATATGATATAAATGCCAACAGCACTGCAGGACAGATTTTTTCTTTTTTTTGAACTGACAGACGTATCATCAGAATGCACATCATCAGCGCATGTACAAGACTGTACATCATGGATGAATAAGTAAAAACGGACAATGTATGCATATGCAGAGTCTCCTATTTCATTTTAAAATAACTGTTGATGACCTTCTGACGCTGAGATCGCGAAATCGGAAGCTTTCTGCCATCCTTTATGGTTACATTTTCTGAAGTGACAACGGATATGGCATTCTTGTAGACAACATAGTTTCTTGACAGCTGAATGAACTGGTCAGCAGATACTTCTTTCATCAATTCAACTAAGGATTTCCTTTGTCGAAGAACTTCGCCATTGATCAGATAAGTGTACAGATCGTTTCCAACCGATTCAAAATACAGAATGTCCCTGTATGGTATTTTCCGAAAGTCCGCTCTGTTGGAATATATGTAATACAGATCAGATGATAAATGTTCTGCCAGTCTGTTAACTGCCTCCTTCAGATCCTCTGCCAGGTTATTTTTTCTGACAAAAGAGAAGATATCATATCTGAAGGAATGGAATACCAGTTCTTCATGATGACTGCAGAAGATGATCACAGACTCTGTATCATGTTCTCTTATATTTCCGCAGATTGTAAATCCATCCGTATCTTTGAGTTGAATATCCACGATATAACAGTCCACCGGTTCGTTATATGGGATGTCGTCCTGATTGCTGTATGCCTTGATCTGCATCGGTATATTCAACTGTCTTGAAATAAGAGAAAGCT
>JAEDEK010000141.1 GCA_016293365.1 Bulleidia sp.
ACTGATGTTTTTGATTTCCTTCTTGGATGCGATTTCTTCAACCATTTTCTTGACGTCGAACATAATTTTTTCCTCTTTTCTTTCCTTCCTCAAGATTTTCTATATCCAGGTGTGACTCAGCACGCCAGAATACCAAAGTAATTCAGAATGATGCCTGCCACGAAGCATCCGATGATAACCGTCATTGGTTTTACCTTACCGGACTTGATGATGAAGTACATCAGCCATGTCATTGCCAATGGGATCATATTCGGCATGATGCCATCCAGTACATTCTGTAATACAAGTGCTTCACCAAACTGAAGCGGTGTTGTCAGAGAGGACAATGTTGCGGACATGCCGCCGATGACAAACAGACCGGCAATGGAACATACGAACATGACCTTTTCCATCAGATTGGATTCTGCCATCTGTCTGACAAATTCCTGTCCCTTTGTATAACCGAGTTTTCCTAAGAACCATGTGATCGGTGCGGATGTACCGATGGAGATCAGGGCTGCAAGGATCGGACCGATAATGCTTCCCTGCTGTGCAAGGGAGATACCGATGGACATTGCGATAATACGGATTGTTCCCTGAAACAGAGCATCACCGATGCCGGACAGCGGACCCATCAGAGCGACTTTGACTGCAGAGATGGATGCTGGATCAAATGTATCCGGATGTTCTGCATATTCTTCTTCCATAGCCATGCAGATACCAAAGACCAGTGCTGCACACTGTGGTGTGATGTTGAAGAATTCAAGATGTCTTTTATAGACTGCCTTCTTCTTTTCAACTTCATCTGCATCCGGATACAGTCTGTCGATTGTACGGGACATACCATACATGAAGGCTGTATTCATTTGTCTTTCATAGTTCCAGTTTGTCTGCATACACCAGGAACCCCAGAAGATTTCCTTGAGCTTTTTATTTAACGGATAGTTTCTCTGTGCTTCTAAACCTTTTGCGGACATGATTATTTCCTCCTCAGTTATCGAGATCTTCCAGATCATCCACTGCAGATGCTGCAGAAGCTGCCTGAACACCAGTACCTGTGTACTTGACCGTGTAGAGAATCATCGCAATAACGATACCGATCAGTGCGATTGCTGTAAGTCCAAGACCGGAGTATGCAGCAAGCAGGAAGCCTGCGAAGAAGTAAACGACTGTATTCTTATTGACCATTGTTGATAACAGCATGGCGAAACCAAAGTAAGCGATGATGTTAGCACCAAGAGATACACCTGCTGTTACCCATGTTGGAACAGAGGAAGCGATTGCTTCTACAACACCTGCACCGAAGTAGACGGACAGGAATACCGGAATGATTGTGCATAATACATACAGTACCGGTCCATAGACTATGTCGATTCTTTTTGCTTTTCTGAAGTCACCCTTTTCTACAGCATCGTCACACATATGTGTGAAGTTGATTCTGACAACACTTGCTACTGTTTCGATCAGTGTGCATAACAGTGTCATTGGAACTGCAATTGTGATGGCTGTTTCAATATCAGCACCTGTCATGATGCAGATGGCACAGCCGACAAGAGCACCCATGTTCATGTCGATACCGGAAGCACCGATGGACATCATACCGAGTGTTGCCAGTTCCATTGTTGCGCCTACCTGAAGTCCAACCTGAAGATTACCAAGCAGTAAGCCGCAGATTGTACATGTCAGCAGAGGTCTTTCGAAGTTCAGACGACCAAACATTCTGGAGTCGAGCTTCATCATGACGGAGATTAATACCACTATCAGTGTCTGTACTAATTTCATAATTATGTTTATCCCCCTTTCGATAGTGATGATGTGATCACAGTGTCAGTGATTCACGTTTTGTTGTAGGTAACTGCTGCATGAATACTTTGCAGCCTGTTGCCATGATGGCACGGATATCATCTTCCTCTTCCGGTGTCAGATAGACGACATCGGCATAATTTCTGGAACCTTCTTTTTTTGCGACACCACCAAGATTGAGTTCCTTGAATACTGGATGGCCTGTGATGTAACCAGCCGCATCCTTTGTCGAGCCGAAGATGATGAAGACTGAATCCGTCAATGAGTCAATCTTTTCAGCTCTTTCCAGAGCTTTGTCAACTGAGAATACGTTCAGCTTACAGCCTGCCGGCTTTGCCATGTTGAGAGCCATCTTCTGAAATTCATCTGCTGCAGCTTTGTCGTCGATGACGATGATACGTGTTGCCGCAAGGAAATGTGTCCAGGTAAATGCAACCTGCCCATGAACCAGACGATGGTCGATCCGCAATGCTTTGATCATTTATTTCACCTCTCTTTCTGTTACAGATCTTCTTCAATACCGCTCATACTGCCGATCAGATCATTGCAGTAAACAGCGTTGAATTCATTGGTAAGCAGCTTGGCTTTGAGTGTTTCTACTTCCGGCTGGGTCAAATGAAAATCGATCAGAAGTCCCAGACTTGTATTTGTAATCAGATGAAATCTGTAATCCTGTAATGCCTTGACAAAACCGTTATTGACAGATCCACCAAACAGATCCGTGAATACAAACAGTTCTTCTGTTTCAGGATCATGTTTTTTCATGATCTGATCGATTGTGCTTTGCAGGTTGAAATCCTCTGTTGTGTAGCAGTTATAAGCTTCCACCCCATCCGCTCCGGCAATGATGGATAATGCTGATCTGAATCCTTCTGCCAGTGTTCCATGTGTGGCAATGACTGTTCTTCTTTCCTTCATACTTTTTCCTCTTTGTTGATAAATGAATAGATGTATTTCATTTCCGGATCCGGAATGGTAATACTGTAGTGTTTTTCGATATTCCGGAATGATGCACGAATATCCTTGATAAAGTCCTGGTGGTTTTTAACAAATGTATCTGTTGCACTGTCCTCTCTGATCACACCTGTCTTTGTGACAAGGCGTTCCACCAGAATGCATATATGGATATAAAGGCCTACAAGTGTTCTTCCTTCCAGTTCCAGTCCTCTTCTTTTCTGCAGATCATCCACTGCGATTGTAGTCGCATCCATCAGCGGTTTTGGGTTGAGGATTGTCAGATAGTTCAGCACATTCATCAGTGAAAAATTCGTTCTGATATTGATGATCAGCTGCCGCAGATTTGCTTCATCAAGATATCCATTCAGTCTTGAAGACACCAGATCCAGATTCGTCGTAGTTACGATATCCTCAAGAGGAATGAAGGATACATTCCGGATGCCGGGATTATCTGTACCTGTGATGAACAGAACATTGCTGGAAGACTGAATCTGTTCAATATCTTCCATCAGAGATTCAAACATCACCGCCTGAAGGCTGACAGGAACATCCACCGGAAGTGAATCCCCAAATAATGAAGCCATACGCTGGGCTGTCTGAAGTCCGCTTTCACTTGTAAACAGAATGACATCCTTCTTCTTTCCCTTCAGAACTCTGTATTCCACCCTGTAATCACGTTCGGCATTGACAAAGTACTGATCCATGGATATTCCATTTCTGATCTTATATCCGATATCGAGTGCCATCTTTGTGGAAACATTGTTGATGATCGCAACGTTTCTATTGCGTGTGAATTCATCATCTGCAATCTTTTCCAAAGAGCCCATGTCAACCATGATGCATATGTCTGCGTGTGGATTGATCCTGGAAAGCTTCTGCCGCAGTGTTGCACGGATTTCATCCATCGTCGTCATGACAGGCATGTCAATGGAGTCGAAGACGTAAGATCCGATCAGTGAATTAACTGCCCCTGCAATAGAGGAAGCGGTTGAATATCCGTGGCAGATGATCACACCGAATGTTCTGTTTTTATTCAGATCCGCATTACAGGACGCAATAGTAAGAATCATGATGATCCGGATCATATCCGGAATCTGTTCTTCCAGGTTTTTCATTGCAAGCATACAGATTTCATCAACAATCAGTGATTCACTGACATAGACCCGCTCTGCCTTTTCTCTTGCGGCTGTGACATCATCTCTGTTCGCATCGTTCCATCTGCTGATTCTGATCTCATATTCATTACAGGCATTCATCAGTTTTGCGATGACAAAGCTGAATGTACCTGGAATGTTGATGAAGTGTTTCTCCGCAACTCTTCTGACAATCATGCCGACGGCTGCTTCTGTCCCATTCAATGTCTGATCATTTCTGGACTGCGTCATGATTGTTTCCACAATCATTTCGTAGACACTTCTGAACTGATCATTCATCGATCCGATGTCTCTGGCGCTGCATGCTTTCAGAGTTCCTGCAAAGAAGTCCTCCAGCTGATCCACTGTTCTGTTGCTCAGACTTGTATCGCAGTCAATGTAAGTGATGTTTTCGTAAGACAGCTCAATCGTTTCGAGCATCTCTTCAGGAAGATAGAAGGTATGAATCTTTACATCACTTCCATTTTGACCATTAATTGCCTGAGCACAGATCAGCTTCACCGTTTTTGACAGATCTTCAATGTTGCCTGCATATCGCGCGTTTGCCAGAACACGCAGTACATTGGAGCAGATACTCATATGCACATGCAGTTCAGCCGCTTCCCTGCGGAACAGTTCCAGAACAATTCCTTCTCTTTCTTCTTTTGGTCGCTCATGGAAATCCTTGAGACG
>JAEDEK010000142.1 GCA_016293365.1 Bulleidia sp.
GCGATTCCTCCCGCTGATAAATCAGCAGGTTTCCTCGCCAGGTAGATTCAATGAAACTCTATCATATTGCCGATCTTCATTTCGGAAAGATCATTTATGGAAAATCACTTCTGGAAGAACAGACATACTGGATGGAACAGTTCATTCAGCTGTGCCATAAGGAAAAACCGGATGGTGTCATGATAGCTGGAGATGTCTATGACCGTACACAGCCTGGCAAAGAGGCGGTACAGCTGCTGGATGAGATGATTACCCGACTCCATCAGCTTCATGTTCCCGTCTTGATGATTGCTGGAAACCATGACAGTGGACAGAGACTTGCATTTGGAAGTTCCATCCTTTCATCTTCCGATATTCATATTACCGGTACACTTCAGAATGCCACCATCCCCCATGTGACATATCATGATGCATATGGACCTGTGACATTCTGGATGCTGCCATACATCTATCCAGAGCAGACTGCCTATCTTCTGCAGGATGATTCCATCCGTACATACCAGCAGGCAATGGAAGCATTGATCAGCACGCAGCATATTCATACAGATGAAAGAAACGTATTGATTGCACATCAGAATGTTGTCGTGGATGGAAATGAAATACAGCGGGGTGGATCAGAATCCATGGTAGGTGGTGTCGGACAGATTGAACATACGGTATTTGCGCCATTTGACTATGTGGCATTGGGACATATTCATTCCAGTTATCCTGCAGGTGCAGATACGATCCGATATGCCGGTACACCACTCTGTTATCATTTTGATGAACTGAGGCAGAAGGACAAGGGACTGCTTGAAGTGGTATTGAAGGAAAAGGGGAACATTTCCATACGGAAAACCGTCATTCCGCCTCTGCATCCAATGGTTGCATTATGTGATACAAAGAAGAATATTCTGGATTGTCTGCAGAACAGTCCCATCCGGAATTCTCTTGTTTCCATTACCCTGACCGATCAGCAGGTGGATGCTTCACTCTATTCACTGGTCCGTTCCATTCTGAATGATCATGGCAGCCTGCTGCTGGAAATGAAGTCGGATTATCACCGTTTTGATGGGCAGGCAAATACAACGCAGATGGATTCGCTGCATACGGAAAGTGTGCAGGAACTGTTCTGTGATCTATATATGGAACTGTCTGGTGGTGTTCCACCGGAAAAAGAAGAAACAGCATTCATGGAAAAAGCATCACAGATGTTACAGGAATATGACATACAGGAAGATGGCCTGCAGGCTGCTGTAGATGCACTTGTTGCATGGGTGCACCAGGAGGAGGAACAATGAAACCGTTACTGCTTGAAATGACAGCATTTGGCTCTTACAGCCATAAGACAACCATTGACTTTTCCTGTTTTCATCATGGTCTGTTTCTGATTACAGGAGATACAGGTGCCGGTAAGACCACAATCTTTGATGGAATTGTATTTGCGTTATATGGAGAGCTTTCCGGAAACGAAAGAAAACCGGCTATGATGCACAGCGATCTGGTGGAGCGTTCCACAGATACTGTCGTACGTTTTGTCTTTTCTCATCTTGGCCATACTTATGAAGTCAGACGTACCATCCACTATCCAAAATCCAGAAAAGGAGAAACCAGCGCAAAAATCGATGCAAAAATGTTTCGGGATGATCAGCCGCTTGTTGAAAACAGCAGACGTGTAAATGAGGCAGTCACGCAGATTCTCGGTTTTAACAGGGAACAGTTCACGCAGATCATCATGCTTGCTCAGGGAGAATTCAAACAGTTTCTGAAAAGCGACAGTGAAGGGAAAGCGCAGATCCTTTCCAGACTGTTTGATCATACCCATGTCAGAAACTATGCTGCTGTGATTCATGGGGCATATCTGAAGGAAAGCGAAAACAGAAAAGGGATCATGGATCAATTGACATGGTTGATGGAACAGAAGTTCATGATGCCTGAAAATGGTGATCCATCCCAATACCATCCTTTCCATCCATCCTTAATCGAAAATCTGAAAAAGCTTGTGGAAGCAGATGCATCTTTTACACAGAATCTGAAACACAGCAGGGAACAGATAAATCAGAAAATCATTGCCAGCCGGGAAAAAATGCTGAAAGCAGCCGATGGCAATGCGCTGATTGCCCATAAAGCAGAGACAGAGAAGAAACTGCAGCAGCTGCTTGAGGAAACGGATCACTATGATCAACTGACACAGAGGATCTCTGCGGTATCTGTGATCAGTACACAGCTGATGCCTGCCATGAAAAGAAAAGAAGAAACAAAAGCGGCATTGCAACAGCTGCAAAGGGATATCACCACTTTATGGAATCAGGAACAACAGCTGGATGAACAGCTTTTACAGCTGAAAGAAGAACAGCCGACCATGGACAGCCTGCAGGAAGCCGTCACAGCTTCCATTCAGAAACTGACCAGTCTGGAAAACAGCAGATCTGTTTATGAGGAATATGATTCTCTGCAGAAAGAATACAGAGAGATTGTAAAAAAGAAGGAAAAAGGTGAGGCACAGCTGCAGAAACTCCAGAATGACAGAAAGCTTCTTTCGGACCAGATCGAAGAAGGAAAGCAGCAGCTTGCTCAGCTTGCCGATCTGCAGATCAGTCTGGAAACAGATCATCACGCACTGCAGGATACCGTTATCGCACTGCAGCAGTACAACGATGATCTTTCTCAGGTATACAGAATCCATGATCTTGAAAAACAGATAGCGGTACTGGAAAGAAAACTCAAGGATGCACTTCTTGCTGCAAAACACAGTCAGGAAATCCATGCCTCTATCTACCAGAGATTCATCGAAGGACAGACCGGTCTTCTGGCTTCCACCATGCGTGAAGAAATCAGGGAAACCGGGCATTCCACCTGTCCGGTATGCGGCAGTTTTATCACGGAATCTTCCATAGATCATCTTGCTCAAAGCAACCATGACCTGCCAGATCGCAAAGCTGTGGAACAAGCAAAGAAGGACTTTGAAAAAGCGGATGAAACCCTGCGTCAGTATACACAGAAGCATGCTTCTTCTTCTGCAGAATGCACTGCTTCCATACAGGCACTCTGTACGAAACTGCAGATCCAGGATCGTAATGGATGGAATACGAATGCAATGATGGATCTTTTGAAAGAAAAGATGGAGCAGTGTCAGAAGAAACAGGAAATCCTGCAGGCCGCCATTGCCTGTAAAACGGATACCATTGCTTCTTTGAAACAGCTGCAGAACAACCTTGTCATAAAGGAATCGCAACTGCAGGAATATATGGAGTCATCTTTCATGCAGAATAACAGACTGGCTGCTTTGACCGCCCGGATGGAATCCATATCCGCCCGCATGGAAAACTGCAGGAAGGCATTCCCATACCCGAGTGCAAGGGAACTGATGGAACAGATACAGAAACTGCAGAAAAACAGAAAGGAGATGGAAGAAAGGATCCGATCCTATCAGGAACAAAGATCTGATCTGGAAAACAGAATCTGCCGCAACAGCGGCTCTCTGCAGTCATTGAATGACCGTCTGCCGCATGTCAGACAGGAAGATTATCTGGCAGGTGAAATGGTCAGTGAAAAGATGAAAGCGCATGGTTTTGTTGATGAAGAATCCATTCAGGTACAGATGGAAGGTATCGTGGATGCTGCTGTCTGGATTGAACAGCAGACACAACTTTTACAGCAATGGCAAAGAGAATGCGCCATTACACGGGATAACCAGCAGCGTCTGAGAAAAGAGTGTGAAGGAATACAGAAACAGGATCTTCAGATCATTCAGGATGAAATCGATCAGCTGACACAGCAGTATGGTCTGCTGGACACACAGTATGCAGAAGCAGATCGAAAATATGTCAATCACCATCAGACTTCGCTTCAGGCCAAACTCTGTACGGAGCAGCTGAAAAAAAGTGATCATGCGTTCGGGCTTCTGCAGAAGATGAATGATCTTGCGATGGGCAGCAATGGGACAGGTGGAAGACTCTCATTTGAACGCTATGTCATGACTTCTTCCTTTACAAAGATCATTGCGATGGCCAATGCAAGACTGGAAATCCTGTCTTCTGGACAGTATCAGCTTGTACACCGCATGGAATCCTACCGGAAAAACGGCAGTGCAGGACTGGATATTGAAGTGCTGGACAGGATGAGTGGGGAACAAAGACCATCTGCATCTCTTTCCGGAGGGGAATCATTTATTGTATCGCTGTGCCTTGCGTTGGGATTATCGGATGTCGTACGTATGTACGCCGGAGGACACAGCCTGGATGCGCTGTTTATTGATGAAGGGTTCGGTTCATTGGATGGCAATGTTCTGGATCAGGCTATTCAGGTACTCAGCAGTCTGTCTGCTGATCAGACCCATCTTGTCGGTATTATTTCACATGTGGAACGTCTGGATGAGTGCATTCCACAGAAGATCATCGTTACAAAGGGAAAACAGGGCAGTACGGTAAAGCTGACAGGAGTGGAGTAATCACATGAAACTTGTAAAACCGGATCTTTCCTATGCAGAACAGATTCTTGCATACAAAAGAGAAATGGAGGAGCACCATGTCAGCTTTGATGGTTGTG
>JAEDEK010000015.1 GCA_016293365.1 Bulleidia sp.
GGGCATATGAATTTACAGACATGCCAATGTATCAGAATGGTGAACTTATTGACTATACAGTCAAGGAAGATGCAGTTGCCGGCTATACAGCAGATGTCGTAGAAAAAGAAGACTACACATTTGATATCATCAATACCCATGAACTTGAAACAGTGTCCATTTCTGGAACAAAAGTCTGGGACGATGCCGATGACCAGGATGGTATCAGACCTGATACAATCATTGTTCATCTGTATGCAGATGGTAATCAGGCATACAATGCAGATGGTACAGAATGCACGATAACAGTAGGTGCTGACAGCAACTGGGGCTTTACATTCGACAATGTCTACAAATATGTGAATGCAAGAGAAGTTCAGTATACCGTTGTTGAAGAAACAGTTGAAGGTTATTCAACAACTGTGAAAGGTGATCCAATCACAGGATTCACTCTGACTAACAGCCATACTCCAGAAACAATCGATCTGATTCATGGTACAAAGATCTGGGATGACAATGACAATCAGGATGGAAAGAGACCGGAATCTGTAACAGTCAGACTGTATGCAGATGGTTCTGAAGTTGATACAAGAGAAGTATCTGAAGCATCATCATGGACATATTCCTTCTATGATCTTCCAAAATTCAGCAATGGCCGTCAGATTGTCTATACGGTCAGAGAAGATGCAGTAGCAGGTTATGAATCTGTTGTAAAACAGATGGATGAATATGAATTTGAAATCACAAATGTTCATACACCTGAAACGGTAAAGATCAATGGTATGAAAGTCTGGAATGATGACGATAACGCTTCCGGTAAGCGTCCGGAATCCATTACGGTCACATTACTGGCAGATGGAGAAAAGGTTGCTGAAACAACAGCAACGGAAGATCTGGAATGGTTCTTCTCCTTCGGAGAATTACCGGTCTACAGAGAAGGCAGTAAGATTGAATACACAATCAAAGAAATGGAAGTCGAAGGATACAGAGCAACCTGGAGTGGAAATGCAGAAACAGGATTCACTCTGAGAAATACACTGCGTCCTGAAACTCCTGTAACGCCTGATATCAAGCCAAGACCACAGACTCCAATGACACCGAATACTTCAGATTCTACAAACATTGTGATGTATGCAGGCTTCGCTATTGCAGCACTGATTGCAATTCTTGGTGTAATCATCTTAAGAAAAAAGGAAAACTGATTATTCCAAAAGTCTGAAATGAAACAGAGGGGCAGAGAAATCTGCCTCTTTTTCAGTTATGAGAAAATGATAGAATGGACATACAGGAGAATGGATTGTTATGGCGCAGCTGATTGAAACTCTGGATAAACTTTTGTGGGGATGGCCTTTGATCATAGCCCTGCTTGGTACCCATATCTTTATGACAGTCCGTACCGGTTTTGTTCAGAAAGAGCTCTTTCGGGCAATACGCCTTTCTGTAGCGAAAGAGGAAGGTGCAGATGGTGATGTATCACAGTTTGGTGCATTGACAGCTGCACTCAGTTCGACAATCGGAACAGGAAATATCATCGGGGTTGGTACAGCGATAACGATGGGAGGACCCGGAGCTGTTTTCTGGATGTGGATTACCGGCCTTCTTGGAATGGCAACAAAATATGCGGAAACTCTGATCGCATGCAGATATCGGGTCAGAAGTGAGGATGGCTCCATGATCGGAGGTGCAATGTATGCGCTGGAACGGGGCTTGCACATGAAATGGCTTGGAATTGTGTTTGCTTTACTTGCATCGGTTTGTGCATTTGGAATCGGCAATATGGTACAGGCAAATGCTGTCTCTGTGAATATACAGGATAACTTCTGTATATCTCCATGGATCATTGCGGCAGTTCTTGCTGTTATGACAGGCATTGTTGTTTTCGGTGGTATTCAGTCGATTGCCAGACTGACGGAAAAACTTGTTCCATTCATGGCTGGACTGTATATTCTGGGTTGCCTTGCAATTCTAGGCATGAATCATGATACAGTACTGCAGGCGCTGACAGTGATTTTCAAAGGTGCGTTTCAGCCACAGAGTATTGCCGGAGGAACGGGTGGATATTTGCTTTCCGTTACGCTCAGATATGGTTTTGCAAGAGGTCTTTTCTCAAATGAATCCGGGATGGGAAGTGCTCCTCTGGTAGCGTCTGCCGCAAAGACAAAGAATCCGAAAAGACAGGCACTGGTATCGATGACAGGTACTTTCTGGGATACGGTAGTCATCTGTCTTCTCACTGGTACGGTACTTGTATCCTGTATGCTGAAAGCGCCAGGCAGTATGAATTCCGCAAACGGGGCAGCGCTGTCATCTTCCGCGTTTGGAATGATTCCGGTCATTGGAAAACCGGTTCTGATTTTCGGGCTGATCACCTTTGCTTTTTCAACCATTCTTGGATGGTATTATTATGGAGAAAGATGTGCGGTATATCTGTTTGGAGAAAGAGTGATTCCATTATATAAAGGGCTGTGGATAACAGCCGTGGGTATCGGTGCCATGGTTCAGATTGATGTTGTCTGGAATTTAGCGGATCTGCTGAATGGTCTGATGGCGATCCCGAATATGGTTGCTGTAATCCTGTTAAGCCGGGAAATTGCTGAACTGACAGAACGTTATTCCGGCAGACATATTGAAGATCTTGATATGTCGGAAATGCCTGTGGTACATAACAGCGATCAGGGCGTTCTGCACCGTCTGAAAAGCAATAGACAGAACTGAAGAAATGCAATGAAATATAACAGATATCGTGTGATACACTTTCGCACGAAGAAAGAAGGAAATACTGATGAATGCTGAAATACTGTTGAAGGAAGCTGAAGAGCTGCAGCCTTCCCTGCAGGAATGCAGAAGAGACATACATGAACATCCGGAAGTCGGATTTGATCTTGCAAGAACAAAAGAAAAAGTCAGGGCTGAACTGATCCGCCTTGGCTATGAACCAAAAGACTGTGGAAAATGTGGTCTGGTGGCACTTGCCGGTGGCAAAAAACCAGGAAAAACAATTCTGATCCGTGCGGATATGGATGCATTACCGATCAAAGAGGAAGCTGATGTGGAATATGCAAGCAGAATTGAAGGAAAGATGCATGGATGTGGCCATGATATGCATACAGCCATGCTTCTGGGGGCAGCTGCACTGTTGAAAAAGCATGAAGATGAACTCGAGGGAACTGTAAAACTGATGTTCCAGCCGGCAGAAGAAATCTTTCAGGGTTCTGAGGATATGATCAAAGCTGGAGTACTGGAGAATCCTGTAGTGGATGCGGCATATATGATCCATGTAGTTGCCGGTATGCCGGTGCCTGCAGGATGCCTGATGGTTCCTCCAGGAGGAACGGGAATGGCTGGATGCCAGCAGTATAAAATCATTGTCAAGGGTAAGGGTGGCCACGGTGCTCGTCCTGAAGTTGCCATTGATCCGATTACTGCAGCAGCACATATTCATATTGCTCTACAGGAAATCAACAGCCGTGAACTGAATCCGGCCGAGTTCGGTGTATTTACAACCGGACTTTTCAAGGGTGGAGAAGCCTCCAATATCATTCCGGACACTGCCGAGATGCGAGGTACAATCCGTACAGGCAATGTTGAGACAAATGAATATATTAAAAAGAGAATGGAAGAGATTGCTGTGGGGGTTGGACATGCATTCCGTTGTGAAGTGGAAGTTGAATTCTTTGATTTCTGCCCACCAATGCTTGCGGATGATGAACTTTCCATCTGTGCTGAAAAGTATGGTCAGCAGCTGCTTGGACAGGGTTGCTTTGTCATGAAAGATAATCCGAAAGTCGGAGGAGGAAGCGAAGACTTTGCATTTGTCGCTGCAGAAGTACCTGCAGTGGGCATGTTTCTGAGTGCCGGTAATTCCAACGAAGGATATATCTATTCTCAACACCATCCAATGGTACGGTTTGATGATTCTGTACTGTATCGTGGAAGTGCTTCACTTGCATGGCTGTCCTATCGATGGCTGCAGGATCATCACAACTGATTTCAGACTGCTTCGGCAGTCTTTTTCTGTGCAGAAGAAAAGCCATGGCATTGCCATGACTGTATGTATCAGTATACGTTGTAGCTCCAGCTCCAGGATGTACCGCTTTCGCTGAACAGATAGACGGTGTAGTGACCGGCAGGAAGAGAAACATCTCCTGTTTTTTCTTCGTTATCAGCGTCGCAGATCAGAGTCCATGTTCCATCATCTGCTTTTGCATAAGCCATACCATGCCCTCCAGCAGTTGTATCCAATGTAATGGAGAAACCGCTGCTGACATTGATTTCAAAAGAATCCTGCTCATCCAGATCTGTCGGTGGCTGAGAAGAAGATGGACTGGAAGATGTGGAAGAAGTGCTGTTGTCAATGTTTTCTCTGTTGTCGTTATCAACCGTTTCCTCCTGAACAGAATAAGTATTGGATGAGTGATTGAAAACGAGAGTGAATTCAGCTGGTACGGAATACTGAGATTTGTTTTCCGTACGGTTGATGGTTGTTGAAGCAACAAGATTACCGTCGCTGTCACGGCTTAACGAGATGGAATCAGCGGACACCCAGCCATAGGTTCCGATTTCATACATCTGGGAAAGTTTGTTGTTGATGGAAGATACAACCGACTGCATCTGGTAGGAAGTCAGCTCAATATCATTCTTCGTGTTTTTGGAATCCTCTTTGTTTTCCTCTTTTGTATCTTCAACATCGGATGAATCAACATTGCTCTGCGGCGTTTCATCTTTTTTACTGCAGGCTGACAGTGAAGTCAGAAGAAACAGACTGAGTGTTGCAAGTGTAATTTTCTTCAGCATATAATCTCCTTTTCGACAATGACATCTTTCACAAAAACGGCCTGGGCAGCACCTCTGGAAAGATCCCGGATTGTCTGTTCGATATCGTCTCTGTCTGTTTCAAACAGGCAGGAGACCTGTTCATCATACATCATGTTTCTGATATTTGCATACTTTCTTAACCATGTTTCAATTGTTCCGGAAAGTGCATATGGATATGTGACGGTATACTGATGGCAGATCAGATCCTCACATTTCGGTGCTTCTTTCAGTGCTTCACTGATGCATCCTCCATAGGCTCTGACAAGTCCGCCGGTGCCAAGTTTGATTCCACCGAAATATCTGACGGCACAGGCACAGACATCTTCCAGTCCGCTGTTTCTGATTGCTTCCAGCATCGGCATGCCTGCTGTACCGGAAGGTTCCCTGTTATCATTGGAACGCTGGATGGACTGATTCGGCCCACATTGATATGCAGTACATACATGGGTTGCATCCCTGAATTCATTTCGGATGGAGTCAATATAGGCTCTTGCTTCATCTTCAGTCCTGCATGTTCTGACACATGCGATGAAGACGGATTTGTTGACTGTGATTTCTTTTCTGTATTCTTCTTTGATCCGCATAACCGTATTTATTACTTCCATAGTATAATACTATGAAATCAGGAAAAAAAACTATGTCAAAAATCAAACAGTTAGATGCGCATACCGCTAATATGATCGCAGCGGGTGAAGTAGTTGAGCGCCCGATGGGAGTTGTCAAAGAACTTGTGGAAAATGCAATTGATGCAGGAAGTACAAGAATTGTCATCTCCATTGAGGAAGGCGGCATGAAAAAACTGACAGTTACAGATAACGGATGTGGCATGGACAGTCAGGATGCACAGCTCTGTTTTGAACGTCATGCAACATCAAAGATACATTCCTCCAATGATCTGTGGTCTATTCAGACACTAGGTTTCCGTGGTGAAGCGTTGCCGTCCATCGGTGCGGTTGCCAGAGTAACAGTTCATACAAGTGATGGAGAGGATGCCACACAGGTGGTTGTGGCTTATGGGAAAAAGGAATCTGCTGGACCATATCCATGTAATCAGGGGACGGAAATCAGTGTGGAAGGGCTGTTCTATCAGACGCCGGCAAGACTGAAACATATGCGTTCCGCCTCCTATGAGGCATCTTTGATTCAGGATGTTGTTCAGAAGTTTGCTCTTTCACATCCGGAAATTTCATTCCGTCTGATCAATGATGGAAGAGATGCCTTCCGTACAACCGGTCAGTCGGATCTGCTGGAAGTCATGTATGCCGTGTTTGGAAGAAGTGCAGTGGAGAATGCGGTGGAGTGCCGTTTTGAGGATTTTGATTATCAGGTGAGCGGGTATGTCATTGCTCCCTGCGTTACAAGAGCGTCAAGAAATCTGATGCATATTTTTCTGAATGGAAGGATGGTGAAGACATACCGTCTGTATAAAGCAGTTCAGGATGGGTATTACGGACTGATTCCAGATGGCAGATATCCTTTATGTGTATTGAATATCGAAATGGATCCGCATCTTCTGGATGTCAATGTTCATCCATCCAAGTGGGAAGTACGTATTTCAAAAGAAATACAACTGGAACTTTTACTGAAGGAAGGGGTTGGGGCTGCGTTACATAAAGAGGAAATCATTCCCGAAAGCAAGCCGGAGCCGATTACATATTTTCAGCCGATTGCACTGGATTTTGATGAGGTTCAGATGGAATCTGCAAAACCATCCGTCAACCTGAGCAGTGAAAACAAACCGGCATCCATTGCAATGAATGCCTTTGTCAAAGAGGCGATCCGCACGGAAAGTGCACAGGACGAAGAAATACTCAGAAACCTGCATCAGAAGATGGAAGAGACAAAGAAGAAGGTAGAGGAAGAAGAAAGAATCCCTCTTCCTGAACTTCATGTCATAGGTCAGTACCGGAAAAGGTTTATTCTGTGTGAAACTTTAAAAGGGCTGGCAGTAATTGATGCGCACCAGGCAAAAAGACGGATTGCCTATGAATCCATCATGCAGCAGATGGATACGTCCGAGGTGATGGTGGATCTTCTTGTCCCGGTCACGGTACATGTGTCTGATGATCTTTGCCGCAGAGTAGATGAGATCAATACACTGTTGCAGGATACAGGACTGCAGTTTGAAGTGTTCGGAGAGGATACGATGCTTGTCAGAAGCATTCCTTCCTGGATGCAGGACGTCAATGTGGAACATCTCTGTATTGACCTGCTGGACAGTATCCGTGATGAATCCTCTAAGGATGTCAGACAGAAAATCCGTCATAAGGCTGCTACAGCCGCAACAAGAAATCTGAGTGAAAAACAGATGTCCATGACGATGGAAGAAATGAACACTCTTGTGAATCAGCTTGGAGAATGTGAAAACCCGTTTACCGGAGTGACGGGAGGGGCAATCATTCAGATTATTGATGATGTACAGCTGATGAAAGGATTCTCTTTATGAAAAAAGTACTTGTTATTGCCGGGCCTACAGCGGTCGGTAAATCCGATTTTGCGGTATCTGTTGCGGAACGGTTCAATCTTGAAGTGATCAGTGGAGATTCCATTCAGGTATACAGAGGATTGGATATCGGCAGTGGAAAAATCACAGTGGAGCAGACGCATGGAATTGTGCATCATCTGATTGATATTCTCCCGCCGGAAGCATCCTACAGTGCAGCTGATTTTCAGTCCATGGCAAGAAATCTGATTGAAAACAGTGAAAAAAATATGATTATCTGCGGGGGAACGGGCCTTTATCTGAAAGCATGTCTGTATGATTATTCCTTCAATGAAGAAAAGGATGAGTCTTCCTGTGATCCATCTTTGGAACAGTATTCCAACCAGCAGCTGTATGACATGCTGATGAAAAGTGATCCCATACAGGCACAGAAGATTCATGTCAATAACAGAAGAAGGCTGCTTCGCTCCTTAACGATTCAGATGCGTACGGGAAAACCGCAGAGCCAGCTGGAACAGGAACAGTCGCATCAGCTGATTTATGACACCAAGATCATCGGATGTACCATGGAAAGATCTGCACTGTACGAAAGAATCAACCAACGTGTCGGGATGATGTTTCAGGCAGGATTGAAGGAAGAAGTGGCTGGTCTTGTTAAGAAGGGCATCAGCTTTGATCATCAGTCCATGCAGGGCATCGGTTATAAGGAATGGAAACCGTACTTTGAAGGAAACGCCACGGAGCAGGAGGTTCTGGAAGAAATACGGAAACATTCCCGCCAGTTCGCAAAAAGACAGTATACATGGCTGAATCATCAGATGCCTGTGGAGTGGTGTGATATGTCAGATCCTGCTGAAATTCAGCGTACAGTTGAACAGATTGGACAGTGGTATACAAAAACGTCAAAGTGATGTTTGATTATCTGTCTGTGAATCTCTATACTTGATGGTATTCACGAAAGGAGTGATCGTCATGAGTGAATATAACTACAATGAATCGACTTATGGTGTCAGCGGCGTCAACGCCTACATTACAAAGGTATTTACAAAGATGGGACTGGGACTTCTTGTTACGGCTCTGGTTGCATTTATAACAGAATATTTCGGGCTGTATTACAGGTACTATATGATGACAGGAGGCATTGGTACAATTCTTCTTGTATTCGTCCAGTTCGGTCTGTGTATTTCCATGGGACGTAATCTTGCGGACAGAGATACCCGTACAACGAATCTTCTGTTTATGTGCTATGCAGCAGTAACAGGATTTACATTCTCCACACTGTTTGCAGTGTATGGAACAGGTACTCTTGTCGGAGCATTTGCCTTCACATCTGTTCTGTTCTTCAGTATGGCAATTATCGGTCATACGACCAATGTGGATATTTCCAGATTCTCCGGACTTCTGATGGGAGGTCTGATTGCACTGCTGATTACTACAGTGGTATCCATGTTCATCCCTGCATTACGTTCTTCCCTGTTGATCAGCTACCTTGGTATTATTGTTTTCCTTGGCCTGACAGCATGGGATATGCAGAGAATCAAGCAGATCTATTATCAGACAGGCGGATATGGAACGGCTGCTGAAAACCTGGCAGTCTATGGTGCATTTGAACTGTATCTGGACTTCCTGAACATCTTCCTGTACGTACTGAGAATTCTCGGCACTTCCAGAGACAACTGATCGATTCAGAAAGAGGCTGTTATGACACAGCCTTTTATTCAGGGTAAAAGCATGTACATTTGATGATGACAGGGTATAATGGTTGTGGAAAATACTATGGACATTGGAAATCTGAGATTTAATGAATATTATCACCAGTTTATGACTTTTGAAGCGGATGCTCTGACGGAAAAATGTGCGGACAGAATCAGTGTCAGTACGGATGACTGTTATGCACTGTGTTCGTCATGGATCAACGATGAAGGTGAAATCATGTTTAACGTGCTCTCCATTGGCCCGACATGGGAAACATGTACCAAGGGACTCGATCTGCCTGAGATGCTTGCGTCTTTTACAATGGAAGAAGTGATGGACTGTCAGGTACGGATCGTTATTCCTGATTTTGAGATGATGCAGAAGAATGCATCCTTCCTGGAACATGTGGAACATGAAACAGATGAAGAGCTGATCGAGCTGCGTCAGGATGACAGACTGGATGATCTGAGAGACAGAATCTATCCTGATCTGGTGGAGCTGACTTATTTTAATCACGGGCGGATGCAGTTGTGTCTGATGAAACTCCGGGATGTGCAGGGTCCTTTTATCTGTGGTGAGATTGTTGAACCGGAAGAAACGGATCTGCCGATTGGAGAAAAGACCTATGCTCTGCCGTATATCGGACCTGATGGGATCGGATTGCTGCGTGTGTATGGAGATGACACGATGGATGAAGATGAGCATGAAATGCTGCATGAAATTATCCATACTGCCGAGGAATATGGCTTTGGCTTTGACGGTTACCGTCTGAAAAACTGAAAGGAAAACCAGCATGAGTGAAACAAGAGAAATCGAATATACATGCCCATACTGCGGAAAACAGTTCAATATGACAATTCATGATTCCATTAATGTATCACAGGATCCTGATCTGAGAGACCTTTGTGTTTCCGGTGATGTATTTACTCATTCCTGTCCGCATTGTCATAAAAGTTTCATGGTACTCAATCCGTTATTGTATATGGATCCTGAGCACAGATTTGTGATCTGGGCGTGTGAATCTGATAACATCAGTGGCCTGAAACCACTTGTTGATCCTTTGAAGAAAGCCGGATTCACACTGCGCAGATGTCCGAGTGTCAGAGAATTTGTAGAGAAGATTACAATCCTGGAAGAAGGAACAGATGATGTGATGGTAGAGCTTGCCAAATATGACAGCTTTATTGAATATATCGATAACAGAAAGGGAAATCCATCCGATGTGACAGGCATCCGCTATGAATATACAAAAGATGACATCATGAAGGTGACAATCATGGCAGATGATAAATCCATGTCTTTCCTGATTCCAACTGGCGCATTGAAGGAAGAGATTGCAGCTGAGGCGGATACTTTCCGGCTGGATGATACAGATTTTCCGGTTGTCAATGATCAGTGGATTATTTCATTGTTTCAGAAAGCATCAGGAAAAGCATGAAATGTCTGATTGACCGGCGGTCACATAATTTCACATAAATAAGACACATTTGCTTGATAAACATTTTGTATCTTATATGTGCAGACGGAAACGATCTGTATGTCAGTTGCAACCCCTGGCAGTTGACAGTATTTCTATCCCCTTATAATTTAGATGAGATGGCTCCTCACGGAGCCTTTTCACATGGAAAACGCTTTCATTTCTGGTGAAAAGTTGTATCATAAATAGGTAGCAGAAAATAAGGGGAGTATAAACATGGCAAATCAGACAGTATGTCCACATTGTGGCAGTAAAAACACAGAGGCTGTAGAAAATCATTTCAAATGTAATGACTGCAACCTTGATTATGGTAGAGTCGAATACAGTGATAATGGCAAGCCGCTTGTTGAAGCGGTATGTGGTCTTCGTTTCCGCTATGGCGATATCGTCAGCGGTAGTGTCCGTCTGCGTATGGCAGAAGATGGTGATGTATGCGTATTTGAAGTTTATGATGCCAACCAGGGTGGCGTAGACAAGGTAGCAGATGTCATCAGCATGGATGAATGGAAGGCATTTAAGGAAACGCTGTATCATAAGCTGTATTTGGCAGACTGGGATAAGGAATATATCCCTGTCAACGATGGTCAGAGAGTCAGTGAAAACAACGACTGGGAACTTGGCGTTCTTCTTGACGATGATGAAGAGATGATATACCGCGGATATGATGAATTCCCTGCCTACTGGAAGGGATTCCTGAATCTTATTGATCCGTTCTTCTCACGTCTGAACAGAGAATGAGTGACTGCCATGGCATGATACTGTCGTGGCTTTTGTTTTACAGATTCTGGAAACCAGTACAGGAAAGATGCACAGGAAGAAAGGATATGCTAGAATTGCGCAATGAAGAAACAGCTGTTCTTTTTTGATATGGATGGCACACTGATTTCACCAGTGACCAGAATGATTCTGCCATCCTCCATAAAGGCGATCGCCAGTCTGCAGAAACAGGGTCATTTCTGTTTTCTGTGTACAGGCAGGTCATACCAGATGGCGATGGAATATAATGATGTGATTCACCCGGATGGTGTTGTGTTCTGTAATGGTGCAGGTATTATTCTGAATGACAGACTGGTTTATACTCGTCCAATGGCTGCAGAAGATGTCTCATTTCTGCGGAATCTCTGTTCGCAGCTGCATGGTGGCCTTCAGCTGCTGAATGAAACATATTCTTTTCAGAACCTGTTGAACGGTATTCTGATCCGTCTTGTCTTTCCAAAGCATGCGCGCAGCCTGTCGATCGAGCAGAGAAAACGCAGAAAGAGCATGGTATGGATGAACCGTTATCATGGGCAGGATATTCTGAAAGCGGATGTTTTCTTTTTCACAGAAAAGCAGGCTGATCAGTTCTATGCACAGATCAGAGAAGGCATGCAGGTTTTTCAGACACGCGGCAGACACCTGTACCAGGCGGAAATCATGATGGATTCTGTCAGCAAGGCGTCAGGTGTGATGAAAGTGGTGGAACTGCTCGGGATGGACCCTGCGGATGCATGGTGTTTTGGAGATTCCATTAATGATGTGGAAATGATGCAGGTATGCGGGCATGCCATCGCAATGGGAAATGCCGGCAGCATGGCAAAGGATGCATGTGATTACGTGACCGATGACAGCAGTCATGACGGTATTGCAAAGGCACTGGAATATTATGGATGGAGGATTTCATGAAGGGTATACTGTTTTTTGATGTTGATGGAACACTGATTGACAGCGGTCATGGCAGGGAAGTTCCGGATGAAAAAGTAATGGAAGCAATCGGTAGACTGCGTCGAAGAGGGTATGCCTGTATTGTCAGTTCAGGCCGTAATATGTCCGGTCTGCATATGCTGAAAGGGATCGGGTTTGATGGATTTGTATTCTCCGATGGTGCAGGCATTTTGCTGGAAGGAAAACCATCAGAGGTAATCTCATTTGATCATGATGAGATTGATTCCATCATGAAACAGATTATTGAGGAATATCATGGCAGAGTACATGCCTGTCATGAAGATGGCTCTTTTGCCAGCTCTGCTGTATATGCAGCAACACTGCAGAAGGTCGGGGAACAGTATGGCGAAAGAAGAGATGAGATTCTTGAGCTTTACAATGTAAAACCTCTGGAACAGTGGAAGAATGAAAAGATCCTGGAAGTGGACATCTATTTTGAGAATGAAGACTGGAAGAATGCATGGCTGAAGCAGAAACCGGAATCCATAGAATATATTGATATGGGAAAAGATAACGGTGAAATCACGGTTACCGGGATCACAAAGGCGGCGGGATGCCGGCGTATGTGTGACGTGCTTGGAGTCGATCTGAAAGACTGTTATGCCTTTGGGGATTCCATGAATGATGAGGCTATGTTAAAGGAGTGTGGAACAGGAATATGCATGGGGAATGGTGATCCACGACTGAAAGCAGCTGCGGATCATGTCACTTCGGCCATTGATGAAGATGGTCTGATCCGGGCTTTTACATATTTTGGACTTCTGTAGAAGTTGGTGGAAAAACGGAAACGGGTTGTATGATATAATTTTACTGCCACAGCAACTGAGAAAAATAACAGGAAAGAGATGCCGGAAGAAAGACCGGCTGGAGGTATTTATGAAAACAGTACCATATACACCGGAATACCGTGAAGATATCCGCAGAATCTGTATTGAAACAGCTTCTCCGGATAACAAGGTAAATCCGGAACATCATGATTTCACACTCATGATGTATTGTGATCCATATATCGATCACGAAACAGCATTTATCCTGATGGATGATGAAAACAGGCCACAGGGTTATATTCTCTGTGCGGAAAACTACAGAGAATTTGAAAAGCATATTGATCCATACCTGCAGAAGATCAGAAAGGAATGCCCGAATTTTGCATCCCGTGCTGATATTTCCCTGTATGAACATTACCAGGATGAATATCCTGCCCATCTCCACATTGATATCATGGAAAATTATACCGGTGGCGGAAATGGAACACGACTGATGAAGACACTGATTGATCATCTGAAGGCAAACCATGTCAGAGGACTGATCCTTGGTGCAGATAAAAACAATACAAGAGCCGTCAGTTTCTATAAAAAGATGGGCTTTGAGGCAATCGAAGAAGATGAAGGTGGCGTTGTATTGGCAATGAAACTGTAGAAGGGCGGTGAGAGTCATGACAACCATTAATGGTGGAACCGTATTTGATTTTACACAGCGTAACAGACCTGTCAGCAAATCTGTCATCATCGAAGATTTAAATGACTTCTCATCCATCCATTCTCTTGGAAGCGGCGCAAAAGGTGTTTCTTCCTCTAATCCATACAAACGCATTGTATTTGTTCTTTCCGGGCAACTGGAGTGCACTAACCGTACAACCGGTCATACATGGACATGTCCTGAAGGCTCATTTACAATTTTCCCGGGAAACTGCACGACAGGATTCAGTGCAGCAGAAGATACGGTTGCTTTGAGGATTGTTGTTGTCAATCCTACGGAAATCTATTCCATACTGGAAGATGAGAAGGCTTATGATCTGAAACAGCTTGTTCCTGAACAGGAAGATTCTTCTGTTTTTATCCATATTCTGTCGTGTGGAAATACGAAGATCTGGGCAGTGACAATGGTAGAAGGCAAGTTTTTTGAAGCGGAAACGCTGAATTCCAACATGGTTTACATGTGCCTGGAAGGTGAAGTGAAAATCACGTATCAGGATAAGGAACGTATCCTGCATGAAAATCAGTGTTTTTATGGTTTGAAGGACAATGGAATCCACCTGCAGGCAGGTGCCAGTCCGACAAGACTTCTTATAATGAAAGATATTCTGTGATGAGGCGTTTCATGCTTCATCATTTTTTTGTACAATGATGGTATGAACAAAACAGTCAAATACATATTTCTGGATGTGGACGGAACACTGTTCTCTCCAAAACTTGGAGATATTCCGGAAAGTGCCAAAGAGGCACTGGCCCTGGCAAGAGCAGCCGGGCATAAGATATTTCTGTGTACAGGCAGAAGCCTTGCGGAAGTATCCCGTTATCTGAATGCGGATGTAGATGGATTCATCCTTGGAGCAGGATCCATGATTTATGCGGATGGGAAAAGAATCTATGATGATCCGATTCCTTCACGCGATGTAACACGCATCAAGAAAACCATCCGCAGACACAACCTTGGCTATTGCCTGGAAGGGGCAGCTGGAGGCTACTGTGATGAGAAAGGGTATGAGGCACTGCTGTGGTATTTTTCAGGCGGCGTAGAAGACAGGCAGACAAGAATTGAAAAATGCATGGAGAATGGAACATATCCGGAAAAATTCGGATCCGAAGAAAATGATTCCATCTATAAGATCTGTGCATTCGGTCCGGAGTGGGAACCGGATTATGAAACACTGTCCAAAGATCTGGAATCTCCATATGTCCTGACAAAGGTACATGAAGATACAGAAGAACATTTCTGTATCGGTGAGATCACCAACAGCAGAATTGATAAGGCAACAGGAGTCAATAAGGTTCTGGAACACTATAATGCTGAGGCATTCCAGGCATATGGGTTTGGTGACAGTGCTAATGATATTCCAATGCTGAAAGCATGTGGACATGGCATTGCGATGGGAAACGGCGCTGCAGTGATCAAGGAAATTGCAGACTATGTCACAACAGATATTCTGGAACATGGCTTATGGAATGGATTTGTCCACTATGGGCTGATTGAAGGAGAACGAAGATGAAACTTGGTATTGTCGGCAATGGAATGATTGTAAAAACAGTTCTGAATGAACTGAAGGATACAGACATTGAATCCACTGCCTTGTGGTGCCGCAGTGAAGATAGAGGCAGACCGGTTGCGGATGCATTCGGTATCGAAAAGATATATACCGATTACAATGCTTTTCTGAAAGATGATTCCTATGACTTTGTGTATATGGGACTGGCAAACAGTGCACATTATGAATATACACTAAAGGCAATCCGAGCTGGCCGCAATGTCATTCTCGAAAAGCCGTTTACTTCTACGTATCAGGAAGCAAAGCAGCTTGTGGAAGAAGCAAAGGAATATGGCGTCATTCTGTTTGAAGCAATGCTTTCCAGATATTCTGCCAACTATGAGATCATTCCATCGTATCTTTCAGAAATCGGTGAAATCAAGCTGATCCGCAGCACATTCTGTCAGTATTCCAGCAGATATGATGCCTATTGTAAAGGGGATATCAAACCTGCCTTTGATCCATTATGTTCCGGTGGAGCCCTGATGGATATCAATGTCTATAATATTTCCTTTGTGATCGGCTTGTTTGGAGCACCGAAAAGAAGTGAATATATGGCAAATATCGGCCATAACGGAATTGATACTTCTGGCGTAGTTACGATGGATTATGGTTCCTTCAAGGCGGTCTGTACAGGTGCCAAGGACTGTTCTGCAAGAAACGGTATCATGATTCAGGGTACAAAGGGATGGATTGAAGTGCCAAACCGGCCAGGATTTATTGAAAATGTAACGTTGCATCTGAATCAGGATAATACTGATACAATCATTGATGTGGCGAAGGAAAATCCATACATAAAGGAATTCAGACGCATGCAGGAAATATGGGAAGCAGATGACCGTAAACAGGTGGATGCATGGTTGCAGGCTTCTTTGGATACGATGGCAGTTCTGGATACATCCAGAAAACAGGCAGGCGTTGTATTCCCTGCTGATGCACAGTCATGATTTTCAATTTGTGAAAATTAGAAGAACCATGAGGGTTTAGTGCTTCTCACAGGGAAAAGGAATGCTATAATATGAATAACTTTTAAGGATAAAGGAGAAAATAAAATGGCAAAAGTTAATGTAAATTCCGCTTTAAAAAGAGATGACATCAGAAAGGTTCTCGAAAGCCAGGAATGCCCAAAGTACACATTCGTTAAGATGTTAGGTCCTATGGAGATGCAGTTTGAAGTTGAAGACGACGGCACACACGGCGATCTTGCAAACTACACAAAGAGCCTCATCAAGAAGCAGCCTTGGGGCGCTGCTCTGTTCATGAGAGTTCTCAACGACGGTCAGGCTTTCACAGGTCAGAATATATAATGATTTGAAACATGGGTGACCATGTTTCTTTTCACATAAGGAGCAGACAGATGACATTTCCAAAAGGATTTTTATGGGGTGGCGCAACAGCTGCCAATCAGTTTGAAGGTGGCTGGGACATGGATGGCAAAGGACCATCTGTTCCTGACCATATCCGTGGTGGTACCGTAAGTGCCCCAAGACTGTGGGATAAACAGATCGACCCTGAAATCTATTATCCATCACATGAAGCAACCGACTTCTATCATCATTATGAAGAAGATATTGCCCTGTATGGCGAGATGGGTTTCAAGTGCTACAGAATGTCCATCAACTGGGCAAGAATCTATCCAACTGGTATGGAAGAAACACCAAACCAGGCAGGACTTGATTTCTACCATAAAGTATTTGCTGAGTGTAAGAAGTATGGTATTGAACCGTTGGTGACAATTTCTCATTATGAACTGCCATGGGGACTTTCTGAAAAGTACAACGGCTGGACCGGAAGAGAGGTCATTGATCACTTTGTCCGTTATGCAACAACACTGTTTGAAGAATATAAGGATGAAGTACATTTATGGCTGACATTCAACGAAATCAATTGTGGTGTCAACTTCTTCGGAAGAATTCTTTCTTTAGGTATGACAGGCAAGGATCATCAGCCGATGTTCAATCCGAATGAAACAGAGGAAGAAGTCAGTGACCGTTTTACAGCTCTGCACAATCAGTTTGTCGCTTCTGCAAAGGCTGTTCAGATCGGTCACAGAATCAATCCTGACAATCAGATCGGTCTGATGATTGCAGGTAATATGACATATCCATATACATGCAATCCAAAGGATGTTCGTGCAGCCCAGGATAAGATGAATATGGCAAACTGGTTCTGTGGTGATGTACAGGTCAGAGGTCATTATCCATACTATGCAAAGCGCTACTTCCGCGACAACAACATCAATGTACGTATGGAAGAAGGCGATGAGGAAATTCTGAAGAACGGCACAGTGGATTTCTACAGTTTCTCATACTATATGTCTCAGACCGCGACAACAGATCCTGAAGTAGCAAAATCTGCAGGTAACATGTTCTCCGGTGTCGGTAATCCATATCTGAAGGCAAGTGACTGGGGATGGCAGATTGATCCGGAAGGGCTTCGTATTTATCTGAATGAAGTCTATGGAAGATATGAAATTCCATTAATGATCGTGGAAAACGGACTTGGTGCAAACGATGTGAGAAGCGAAGATGGAAAGTTCCACGATTCCTATCGTATTGACTATCTGCGTGATCATATCCGGGCGATGAATGAAGCTGTTGAAGATGGTGTTGAACTGATGGGTTATACCATGTGGGGATGCACAGACCTTGTATCCGCATCTACTGGAGAAATGAAGAAGCGTTATGGCTTTGTCTATGTAGATCGTGATAACGATGGTAACGGTGACATGCACAGAGAGAGAAAGGATTCTTTCTGGTGGTATAAGAAGGTCATCGAATCCAACGGCGAAGATCTGGACTGATTCAGCTACAGGCATGAAGTTATACATACTTCATGTCTTTTTTTTCTGTATAATAGGGCCATGGAATATGATGTACTCGAAGGCCTCAATCCACAGCAGATTCAGGCAGTTACAACAACAGAAGGATATGTGCGTGTTATTGCCGGGGCTGGCAGTGGTAAAACACGTGCTTTGACCCATCGTTTTGCCTATCTGGTGAATGAAATCGGCATTTCACCGGGGAATATTCTGTGCGTGACATTTACAAACAAGGCAGCAAGCGAAATGCGGAAAAGAATTCATGAGATGACAGGGGATACGGATACAGGATATATCTGTACCTTCCACTCTTTCTGTGTTTCCATCCTGCAGGAAGATTCCCATGCGGTGTGTTTTCCGAAGTCATTCATGGTATTGGATAATGGTGATATTGATGCGATGCTGCGGATGATCTATGAAGAGAGAAACCTTTCCATGAAGGATAAGACATTCGCAAATGCACGTGACATGTTTGAGATGCGCAAAGGGGTAACGGAACCACGTTACTACATGCATCTGATCCAGGATTCCATTCAGCAGCTGTATGAAAAATACATGGCAGCGGAAAAGATTGATGATATTCTGTTTTATGGTTATCTGTACCAGCAGAAGAAATGCTTCGGTCTGGATTACAATGATCTGATTTTCATGTCGCTGTATATCTTCCGTACATTCCCGGATATTCAGCTGAAATGGCAGAAACGCCTGCAGTATATCATGATTGATGAATTTCAGGATATAGACCCGCCACAGTATGAACTGATGGAAGCTTTATGCGGGTATCACAACAATCTGTTTATTGTGGGTGACCCCGATCAGACCATCTATACATGGCGTGGGGCAAGGATCGGATATCTGCTGAATTTTGATAAACGGTTTGACAATGTGAAAACCATTTCTCTTCTGACAAACTACCGTTCCACGCCGGAAATACTGAACTGTGCCAACAGCCTGATTGATAAAAACAGCATCCGTATGAAAAAGGATCTGATCCCGGTATTGCCATCAGGGGCAAAACCGGTATTTTTCCATGCTTCTTCACCGAAAAAGGAGGCGGAATGGGTCGTGGAACAGATCGGAAAATTGGCACGTTGCAATGTGGCATGGCGGGATATTACCATTCTTTTCCGTGCCCACTATCTGACACGCAGTGTGGAAGAGGAACTGATCCGTAAAAAGATTCCGTATCGTCTATGTTCCGGTGCGCAGTTTTTTGACCGTAAGGAAATCAAGGATGCCTTATGTTATCTGCGTATGATTGTACAGCAGGATGATCTTTCCTTTGTACGTATTGTCAATGTACCGAAACGGAATATCGGTGCGCGAAGAATGAAGATCCTCAAGGAATACAGTCAGGAACATGGTACATCACTGTATCAGTCATTAAAGGAATGCCTGGATCTGGAAGTATTCACTTCCACAAAGGCGAAAGAATTTGTGAATCTGATTGAAGATTTCTCCATGAGAATGGAAGAGAAGTCTGTTTCCAAAACATTGTCTGATATTCTGGATGCATCCGGTTATGAGAAAATGCTGCGGACTGAAGGTGCACAGGAAAGACTGGATGATCTTGCAGAGCTGAAACAATCCATCTATGAATGGGAAACAACGGTCGGTGAAGAAACGGATATGAATGCCTATCTGCGTCATATCGCTCTGTTTACAAATGCGGAGATGTCAGATAAAGAAGATCGTGTCAGGCTGATGACAATCCATGCTGCTAAGGGGCTGGAATTCCCGTATGTATTTATCTGTGGCATGAGTGAAGGCATATTCCCATCTTCTAAAGTCAGAACAATGTCGGGGATGGAAGAGGAAAGAAGACTTGCCTTTGTGGCTATGACACGATGTGAAAAGGGCCTGTATCTTTCGGATGGGGATCAGAGAAATGCCAGTGATTCCTTGTTTATTTCCAGATTTGTTCTGGATGTGGACCCTTCCTTAGTGGATTATGTCAGTGGTGTTGATGAAGAAGTGCTGCAAAAAAACAGAGAATATATCGCTAGAGAAGCAGACAGGCTTCTACCGGATGAGGAAGACATCGGTTTACAGGCAGGGGACAGAGTCAGACACAGAGTGTTTGGTGAAGGTACTGTGGAAAAGATTGATCCAAAGGAAGAAGCAATCTATATCAGATTTGATTCTCTTCCAACAGTACGTGCTTTAGCTCTTTCTGCCGCAAAAAAACTGGAAAAAATATTACGTTCCTGAACAGCTGGTGAAATGAATCAGCTGTTTTATAAATGCAATGGTTCATTGTGAAATTGTTTGTGACAGAAACCGGTCGTTGTCCATAAATGCTGAAAAACTTTCATATAAATATGGCAGTTACCGCTCTTTTGTGAGAACTTTCACGAAATGTGATTGAATGCGCTTACAGAATTTGATATGCTTATCGCAGTTTCATATTTTGGAAAAGGGGTAGAAAATATGGTTATCATGTTTGTGGTACTGGCTGCCGCAGCAATTGCTTTGGGTTATGCTCTGTTCAACTATAAGAGTGTCAAGGGCATGGATGAAGGAAATGCCAGAATGTCTGAAATTGCAGCAGCAATCAGAGAGGGTGCGAATGCATTCATCAACTATGAATACCGCATTATCTTCATTGTCGCAGGTATTGTAGCTGTTGTATTCGGTATTATTTTTTCATTTGAGGAAGGTACATTCCGGTGGGAACCTTCTGCAGCATTTGTTCTTGGAACATCCATGAGTGCTCTTGCGGGTTATATCGGAATGAAAATTGCGACCTATGCCAATGTCAGAGTTTCCAATACAGCAAGACTGACACTCAAGATCGGTTCTACACTGAAAGTCGCTTTAAAGGGCGGCTCAGTCATGGGACTGTGCGTTGGTGGCTTTGCATTACTGGGACTGTTCCTTGTCTATGTAATCTTCGGATTCGGCATGGGATATCTCAATATGGACAGCATTGAAACAACAGGTTCCATCTTTACACAATGTCTTTCCTGCTATGCACTTGGCTGCAGTATCGTAGCCATGTTCAACCGTGTCGGTGGTGGTATCTATACAAAGGCTGCCGATATGGGTGCAGACCTTGTCGGTAAGACGGAAGCACATATTCCGGAAGACGACCCACGTAATCCTGCAACAATTGCAGATAACGTCGGTGATAATGTCGGTGACGTTGCTGGACTTGGTTCCGACCTGCTGGAATCCTATGTCGGTGCAATCACATCTTCCATTATTCTTGCGGTATCTCTGTTCATGCATGCAAGCATTGAAAGCGGACTGATCGCAAAGGATATGCTGGAAAAGATGGTATTCTATCCGCTGGTATTTGCTTCCATCGGTCTTGTCGCATCTGTCATCGGTATTGCGTATGTTCTTTTTAAAAAGGAATCTGACAATCCGCACCGTGATCTGAACATGTCCACATGGGCTGCTGCAGCAATTACGGTTATCGGTGGATTTATTATTACAGGTTCATTCTTCAAGGGAGCTGACTTTACAGGTACAGGCTTCAGCCTCGGCTATCTGTCACCATGGATTGCAGCTTCCATCGGTGTTGTCAGTGGTGTTGTCATCGGTGCAATTGCGGAATACTACACCTCCGATGCCTATGCACCAACAAGAAAGATTGCACATGCTTCTGTAGATGGTCCAGCTCTTACCGTTACAGAAGGTCTTGCGACAGGTATGATTTCCTGTATGGCACCGTTAATTGTTCTTGGTATTGCGATCTATGCATCCTATGCGGTAAGTGGCATGTATGGTCTTGCAATGGCGGCAATCGGTATGCTGTCATTTGTATCCGCGACTGTATCCGTTGATACATATGGTCCTATTTCTGATAATGCAGGTGGTATTGCGGAAATGAGCAGACTGGATCCGGAAGTACGTCATATTACAGATAAACTGGACTCTGTCGGTAATACAACTGCAGCCATCGGTAAGGGATTTGCGATCGGTTCAGCATCTTTAGCAGCTTTATCTCTGATGGTTTCCTATCTGTATGCATTTTCTCCATCCGGTTCACTGGATCTGAACTTTACGGATCCGCTGATTCTGGCTGGTGCACTGGTCGGTGCGGCTCTTCCATATCTGTTCTCCGGTATGCTGATTGAAGCTGTATCCAAGGCTGCACAGAAGATGGTTGAAGAAGTCAGACGTCAGTTCAGAGAAATGCCTGGTATTCTGACAGGACAGGATAAGCCTGACTATAAGACATGTATTACAATTTCTTCTCAGGGAGCAATCAAGGAAATGAAGACACCAGCTCTGATTTCCATTCTGTTTCCACTTGTGTCCGGTTTCCTGTTTGGACCATACTTTGTCGGTGGTCTTCTGATCGGTGCAACTGTTTCTGCCATCATGCTGGCAATCTTTACAGGTAACGCCGGTGGTGCATGGGACAATGCTAAGAAGTATATTGAAGCAGGTGGTGTTGAAGGCCACTTCAAGGGATCCGCTGCCCATGATGCAGCTGTTGTCGGTGACACAGTCGGTGATCCTTTAAAGGATACCGTCGGTCCATCTCTTGATATTCTGATCAAGATCATGTCAACCGTATCTCTGATTGCAGCAGTTCTGTTCAGTCAGTACAATCTGCTTGGATGGATTTCCACTCTCATTCATTAATATCCAACAGGTCATTACTTCGGTAATGGCCTTTCTTATGCTGAAATCCAGCTGGAAAGTGTTCTTTAGTAAGAATCCGTATACAGCATGGATGTAGAGTTTCATAAATCCCATATGATATGGAAAAGAATGAAATCTGAAGTCTTTGTGAACAATTGTGTGAGCAATGTGAAGTTGATATTTCAGATGAATGTCAGGACTGAACATTCCGTGAAAGACCACCATAGGCCTTGCAAAAGAAAAATACTTCCGTAAAATAGCTAATAAAGTTAGCTAAATGGAGGTGCGCAAATATGAATTATGAAATGATCGCGGATGAGCTGCTGGACATTGCAGAAACAGGTTTCCGTAAAAACTACAGAAATGTGAAAAAAGAATACTTCACACCGGAAAACCTCGTTCTGATCCGTCTTGCACGTTCAAACGAAGGTATTGTCTATGCCGGAACACTGAGCTCTTATATTGCCGTTGCGACTTCCCGCATGGCAGTCATTCTCAATGACCTGGAAAGACAGGGACTTGTTGAAAGAAAAACAGATGACAGAGACAGCCGTAAAAAGATCGTAGTAGCAACACCGAAGGGTAAGGAAAAGGGTGTTGCGTTACTGGAAGAAATCAGAAGAAACTGTGCAGATATTCTTTCTGTACTGGGTGAAGAAGATGCAATCAGACTTGTAGATATGGTCAGACGTATCTCGGGAGCAATGAATCCGGATGCTGCGTAAGCTGATGTGGAAGTTCCAGCGGTTCATGGTCGGCAGAAACGGGATTGACCAGCTTGGAACACATATTCTCTGGTTCTGTATTGGGCTGAATCTGATCAGTATGTTTTTCAGAGGACTGCCATCTACCGTAATATTTGTTGTTGTGGATGCATTGCTGATCTTCCAGCTGTATCGAACATTTTCGAAAAATCTTGTAAAAAGAGGCATAGAAAACAGAAAGTACTGTGAATTTCTGACAAGATTCAAAAGAACATGGAAAGTGTTGAAACTGAATCTGACAGATAAGACATATCACTACTTTCTCTGCCCGGACTGTGCCCAGATGGTACGTGTACCAAAAGGCAGAGGAAAAGTAGATATCCATTGTCCGAACTGTGGATCCACATTTGAAAGAAAGGCGTAAGGAAAGAGTGTTCTCAGGTGAAAGGGAACACTTTTTCAATTATGGCGGTAAGCGACGAATAGTTGAAAGATAGAGATGCTTTGTTTCC
>JAEDEK010000016.1 GCA_016293365.1 Bulleidia sp.
GAGAAAACAGATGCGGATTCGGTGCATCCAGTCATTGCGGATGTCAATGCAGTACCATTGGATGGTATTAAGATATTGCTTGCGGAAGACAATGATCTGAATACGGAAATCGCAAGAGTGCAGCTGGAGGAAAGAGGCATTCATGTGACACGTGCTGTTGATGGACAGGATGCTGTGGAACAGTTTGCATCCAATCCACCAGGTACATTTGATCTGATCTTAATGGATGTGATGATGCCAAACAAAAACGGTTATGAGGCAACAAAGGATATTCGCTGCATGGATCGTGAAGATGCAAAGACAATACCGATCATTGCGATGACAGCCAATGCATTTGCGGAAGATGTTCAGGCTTCCTTTGATGCAGGTATGGATGGTCACATTGCCAAACCGATCGACATGAAAGAAGTGACGACAGCGATACAGAGATGTGTGCACATAGACCATTCATAAAATCTTATCGGATAGTATCGTTTGCATCACAGATGCATCATGAATATGATCTGTGTTCATGTTTAATCTGACAAAGAGCATAAGACAAAAGACAAGGCGGTTTGGGAATGTTTCCTGATCCGCCTTTATTCATCAATATACAGTTATTTGGATTAATACGATGGGTATGAATAAAGCTTCTTACTAACACGTTTTGGACAGAAAGAACAGTCTTATTGAAGCATGATATTACTACTCCACCGTATAGGCGAGAATGAATAAACTGATGAAATAAGAACATTCCTATGAGGCTATTTCCTGAATTACAGGATAACTTCATAGGCTTTTTAGTTAACTGAAAACCTGCTTTGATCTTTTATAAGTGCCTCTGTTCTTGCTTTGTTGCTTATACGATTTATGATTCGATGTCAGGATATAGAACAGTCGATGATTTAAACAGTAATTTCTTTGAACGGTTTTCTTTTCCGATGGCTTAAATGACATTTATCATATTATCAGGAATACAAATGTCATGTAAAATAATGACATATGAAAGTCATAGATAAAAAGGCAATCAGAATTGTACAGGCAATTATAGCAATTGCTTTAATGTTCGGCGTATACATTCGTTATAACATCCCTTACTACAGTCATAAGGTGTTTGGTGTCAGCTATATGACGATGAACAATTCATTTTATGAAGTGATCAACGTAGAACTTGAAAAGGTTGTAGAATCACATGGAGATGCATTAATCACATTGGATCCGGCCTTGGATACCGAAAAGCAGATCGAACAGATACAAAGATTCATTCAGCAAAGAGTCACTGGTATATTTGTCAATCCGGTTGATTCTCAGGCAATTGTGCCTGTATTACGAGAAGCAAAGGCAGCAGGCATATCCGTATTTGTAATTGATACGCAGATTGAAGAGGAAGATCTTGTCGACTGTACTATCATTTCCGATAACTATAATGCCGGAGTACAGTGTGCTTTGGATATGATGAAAAGAAGAGATGAGGCAGATATCATTCTGCTTCGTCACAGCGAAGCTCTTTCCGCATCAGACAGAATTCAGGGCTTTCTTGATACAATCGCTGAGCATCCGCAATATCGGATTGTCGGTGATGCCGAATGTGAAGGGCAGCTGGAAAAAGCAATGCCTGTGATGATGGATCTTCTTGCAACATGTGGTCATGTCGATGTTGTCATGGCACTCAATGATCCAAGTGCTCTTGGTGCAATGGCAGCACTGGAAAAAAGTGGTGTGACGAATGCAGTCGTATATGGTGTGGATGGTACGCCGGATTTCAAGTCATTGATCGGCGTGGATCCAATCGTTGCAGGAACAGTGGCACAGTCACCGATTTCAATGGGCAGACTTGCCGGTGAGAAGATGTACGACAGACTCAGTGGTAAGACGGTTGATAAAACGATTGTTGTTACGGTAGATCTGATCAATCAGGATAATATCGACGAGTGGTCGAAGACGGGGTGGCAATAATGGAACAGATCAATTGGGGAAAATATATGGAACGGGCAAGAATCGGTCTGGCTTCGATTAATTTTCTTGTCATCCTGATGTACATTTCCATTATTCTTCTAGGCACAAGATATGTGATTGATGCGCAGATGGGTAAGGAATTTCTGTCAGGAATGAGCAGAATACCATCTTCTCCGGTGCTTCTTTACTGGACAACTCTTGGCATGTACGGCATCCTGGTTGGAAGCTTGCACGTATGGAAGGAAGGCTCACATCCGATGGCGTCCACGATCTGTCCAGCTCTTGAAATCATCATGTGTCTGATGATTGTTTCCAATATGAGCATGGTGTACAACGGTGTCATACTTCTTGTTTTTTCTGACATTCTGTATCACAAACGTGAGGAGAAGTATGGCTATCTGATTCTTACATTGCTTGCGATGAGCTTCTTCCTGTGTAACTACGATTTTGTATCGTCTTTTCTTCCTATGACGGATATTTCACAGTATTTTGATGTCTTTCCAAGCAATTCACATGTCATTATACAGATGGTCAGATCCGTTCTTGAAACATCAAATATGACGATATTCATTGTCTTTCTTCTCTGTTATATCGCAAATCAGCTGCAGGAGAAGGAAAACATTCAGAAAGAGCTGGATATGATACAGAACGTCAATCAACAGCTACAGAATTATGCAGAGATTTCAGAAAAACTTGGCGAGACAAACGAAAGAAAAAGACTTGCAAGAGAAATTCACGACACATTGGGACATGCTCTGACGGGTATTGCGGCAGGTGTGGATGCCTGTATTGCGATGATTGACCGTAATCCTGAAGCAACAAAGAAACAGCTGTTTGTCATATCCAGAGTTGTCCGTCAGGGAATCGGCGATGTTCGAAATTCACTCAATAAACTGCGCCCTGGTGCACTTGAGGAAAAGGGATTCAAAGGCTCTGTTGAAAATATGGTTCATGAATTGAACAGTCTTGGCAATATATCCGTCAAACTAAACTATGAACTGGAAAACGTTGATCTTGAAAAGACAAAGGAAGATGCACTGTTCCGCATGATTCAGGAAAGTACAACAAATTCCATCCGTCATGGCCATGCCAGAAACGTCAATGTCCATCTTTTCATACAGGAGCACATGCTGTGTCTGGAAATTCAGGACGATGGTGTCGGATGTGATACGATCAAATACGGATATGGTCTGAAACAGATGAATGAACGTGTTTCCATTCTTGGTGGAATGGTTGAATTCAATGGAGAAAACGGATTTCTGACAAAGATCAGAATTCCATTACAGAAAGGAGAAATACATGATCAGAGTATTAATAGCTGATGATCAGGAACTGATTCGGGAATCACTCAAAATCGTGCTTGGCATACATGAAGATATCAGTGTTGTAGGAGTTGCCAAAGACGGTTATGAAGTGCTGCAGATGCTGGAAAGACAGCAGGTAGATGTGATCTTAATGGATATTCGCATGCCTGGCATGGATGGAGTCTATTGTACAAAGGAAGTAAAGAACAGATATCCTAAGACAAGAATCATTATTCTGACAACATTTGATGACGATGAGTTTGTATTCGGAGCACTGAAATACGGTGCCAGCGGTTATCTGCTCAAAGGTGTCAGCATGGATGAGCTGTACAACGATATCATTACTGTCTATCAGGGTGGTGCACTGATCAATCCTGATATTGCCAATAAGGTATTTTCAATGTTCACACGCATGAATGCACAGAATCTGTATATTCAGGTCGATGAAGCAGATGCTGCGCAGGTAAGTGAGGCAGAGTGGAAGGTAGTACGACTGGTTGGATATGGACTGTCCAACCGTGAAATTGCACAGAAACTTTATCTTTCCGAAGGAACTGTCAGAAACCAGCTCAGTTCTGTTCTTTCCAAATTGAATCTGCGCGATCGTACACAGCTTGCGATATGGGCAGTACAGACCGGAAAGACATTAAAGGATTTTGATGAACATGCTTAAGCGGACAGTATTGTTGTGTGTGACAATGTGTCTTTCATTGCTGGGGATTGGATGCAATAGAAAGGTGGAGCTGCGTCTTGGCGTTTTTGTCGACAGCAACTGGGATGTACCCGGAAGTGAAATGTATACAATCATCGATCGGGTCATTGAACGTTTTGAAGATGCGCATCCGAATATCCATGTCACATATGACAGCGGTATACGAAAGGATGATTATTCATCACGGCTGATGAATGCATTTCTTTCCGGAACAGAACCGGATGTGTTTTTGATTCTTGATGAAGACTTCATAACACTCTCATCATTAGGTGGATTATACAGCCTTGATGGAAAGATGGAAAAAGATGCTATTGAAACAGATCAGTTTTTCAGCAGTGCCATTCATGCCGGAATGTATCATGGACATTGTTATGCATTGCCTCTGGAATCCAATGCGACGATGATGTTTGTCAATAAAACACTGCTGAGCCAGCTTGGTATTGATATGCCATCCAACGACTGGACACTGGATGATTTTCTTGATATATGCGAACAGATCACAACAGACACAGATGGAAACGGAACAATTGATGTATTCGGATGTTATAACTATACATGGCTGGATGCGGTATATGGCTACAATATTGATCTGTTCAATGAAGATGGGACAAAGTGTACGCTCGATACTGCAGAAGTCAGATCTTCAATCAGTTTCATTCAGAAGCTTCAGGAACTCAACAGCGGATATCAGGTTACAGCCAACATGTTCGACCAGGGGAAAGTCGCATTTGCTCCGATGACTTTTGCCCAGTATCGAACATATAAGCCATATCCATGGAGAATCAAGAAGTATTCGGCATTTGAATGGGATGTCGTTGCGATGCCATCTAATGACAACAACAGCAACGCATCTCAGGTCAGCACGCTGTTAGCTGGAATCAGTTCCCGTTCCTATAATAAAAGCGAGGCGTGGATGTTTCTGAAGGAACTTTCCTTCAGCAAGGAAACACAGCAGGACATCATGCTTTATTCGCAGGGACTCTCTGTTTTAAAAGAAGTTGTTTCCGATTCCTTTATATCGGAGCTGCTCAAAGAGGACATGGGAGATACGATGGTGGATCTTTCAGTTCTCAATGATGTTATGGAAAACGGGAAAAAAGCAGGGGGCTTCCTGAAGTATGATGAAGTGATTTCAATGATTACATCAGATGTGGAAGATCTGATCCGCAATGATGACAGTGATATCGAACTGCAGTTATTGAGAATACAGAAAAGCATAAATCGTGTTTTGAACTAGTAGGAAATACAGGATGTTCATGTGATTCATGGACATCTTTTTTTTCTGTTGTTTTCTTTTGACAAATGTCATTTTTAATCATGTAAATATGCATAATCATGAAATGACATTGTACAGATGGCATGAAAGCGCTTCACTGGTAAAATGCAGTCATCCTAAGAAAAGAGAGGTAAGGAAACATGAAGTACGAAGTATTGGTAAGCCATGGAAAGTTTGCAGAAGGACTTGCAGATTCTCTGGCTATGCTTGCGGGAGAAAAACCGGAAGTACTGGCATGCGGTCTGGCCAATGGCAAGACAGCAGATGAATTTGCAGAAACATTCGCAAATGTGATTTCTGTCATCAAAGAAGATGATGAAATCATTCTGCTCGGAGATCTGATCGGCGGTTCTCCATTAACAACAGCAATGAATGTTCTTGCTGAAAAGGGAATGCTGAAAAACACAACAGTCATCGGCGGTATGAATCTGCCGCTTGCTTTGACTACAGTTCTGATGAAGGACATGTTCTCTTCAGAAGATCTTGTAAATCAGGTTCTGAGCGAGGCACACAGCGGACTTCAGCAGTTCGTTGTAGCATCAGATGAAGAAGATGACATTTAAGGAGGATGAAAACAGATGTCAGTATCATTTATCAGAATTGACGACCGCATGATTCACGGTCAGACATGTACAAGATGGGCTAGAGAATACCCATGCGATGGCCTGATTGCCGTAAACGACAAGGCTGCTTCCAACGATGTTCTCAAGGCAGCTTATAAGGCAGCCAGCGGAAAGAAGACATTCGTCTGGACTCTGGAAGACTTCAAGAAGAAGGCTGATAAGGTTCTCAACAGCGACACAAAGTACTTCCTGATCACAAAAAACTCTGTCGATATGGCAAAGATTCTTGTTGATATGGGATTCTCCTGCGGTATCGACACAGTTATCGTCGGACCATGCAACGACAGAGAAGGTGCCATCAAGCTTGGCAACAACCAGTCCGTTACACAGGAAGAAGCAGATGCTTTTGCACAGATTGCTGCTAAGGGCTACAAGATCAAGTTTGCTCTTCTTCCAGATGTATCCATCGGTACATGGGATGACTTCAAGGGTAAGTTCGGATATTAGTTCAGTTTATTAGAGGGGAATTATATTATGACAATCAGTTGGTTCCAGAACGCATTAATCGGTCTGTTCGCCTGCCTGTCCAGTATGCCTGGTATGGGTGGCACATCAATCGGTAACTACACATTAGGTAGACCGCTTGTAGGTGGTCTTGTCTGCGGTATCATCCTTGGTGATGTTGCTACAGGAATTCTGGTCGGTGCAGCAATGCAGGTCGTATATATCGCACTTGTTACTCCTGGCGGAACAGTTTCTGCAGACGTACGTGCCGTATCTTATATCGGTATTCCGCTTGCAATGATCGCTCTGAAGAGCTATGGTCTTGACCCTGCTTCTGTCGATGGTGCAGCTATGGCTACATCCTTCGGTACAATGGTAGGCACACTCGGTACAGTTCTGTTCTACGGAACAGCTACAATCAACCTTGTATGGCAGCACATCGGCTGGACAGCAGTCGAAAAGGGCAACTACAAGCAGCTCTACATTGTTGACATGGTATTACCGTGGATCTCTCACCTGATCTGCTCATTCCTGCCAACACTCATCATGTGCAAGATGGGTGCACCAATGGTTGAACTGATCAAGGTTTACCTGCCAATGGATGGTATCGCAATGAAGACTCTGTTTACAGTAGGTTCTCTGCTGCCATGTGTAGGTATTGCTATCCTGTTAAAGCAGATTATTGCTAAGGCTATTGACTTCATCCCATTCTTCTTCGGATTCACTCTGGCTGCTTCCCTGGGAATCAACCTTGTATCCGCTACAGTAGTTGCAGGTATGTTCGCTCTGATCAACTACAGAATCAAGATGCTGATGATCGCAAAGGCTGCTGCACCTGCAGGTGCTGTTGAAGATGATGAGGAGGATATCTGATCATGGAAAAGAAAATTTCACAGAAAACACTTTCCAACGCATTCCATAAGTGGTATTACGGCCACCTGACATGTTTCTCTCAGGAACACATGCAGACATTCGGTTATCTGTGCTCTATGCTGCCGATCATCGAAGAACTGTATGACAAGAAGGAAGATCAGGCTAAGGCTATTCACACTTATACAGCATTCTTCAATACTGAACCACAGCTTGGTTCCGTTATCGTAGGTATTACAGCAGGTCTTGAAGAAGCACGTGCTAACGGCGCTGAAGACGTTGATGATGAAACAATCAATGGTCTGCGTGCAGGTCTGATGGGACCTATCGCAGGTATTGGTGACTCCCTGGTAGTAGGTACAGTTATCCCGATTCTGCTCGGTGTAGCTATGGGTATGTCCTCTGGCGGTTCTCCAATCGGTGCTATCTTCTATATTATCGTATGGAACCTCTTCGCTTACTTTGGAATGAAGATGCTCTACTTCAAGGGTTATGAACTTGGTGGTAAGGCAGTAGACTTCTTAGTAGGTGCGCAGGGTGAAGCGCTCAGAGAATCCATTACAATGCTCGGCGGTATCGTCATCGGTGCAGTTGCAGCTACATGGGTATCTGTACGTACATCCTTTACAATGACAGCAGAAGGTGCTGTAGAACCATTCCTGAAACTGCAGGACACTCTGGATGGTGTATATCCAGGATTCCTCACAGCATTATTCGTTCTGTTATGCTGGTTCCTTCTGGCTAAGAAAAAGATGTCCCCGATCAAGGTTATGCTCCTTCTTGTAGTCATCGCCTTCGTCGGTGTACTGTTAGGATTCTTCAACCCTGGTCTGAACTATTAATGTGATGGAGGAAAGTATGACCGAAAACGACAGACTGCGTCAAGCTTATGTGGAAGAAGCAAGATATCAGACACGCATGATCAAGAATCTGCGTCGCTGGGTGAAATACGCTCTGCTTATCAGTTCCTTATCCCTTTTCCTGATCGTATCTCCCCTGGGACAGCAGTTATGGATTAAAATCATTGCTGGAGTGGTAATGGTTGTAAGCGTGGTCTCTGCCGTACTCATCGGTTGGGCTATCCATAACGGAACGGCTAATGTTTCCTCCTTGCTGGATCGGATAGATCAGTGATATGAACCATGTATTTGAAAGAATACGTGGTTTTTTTATACACTTGAGATGATCTGTTGTGAAATCCATGCTGTGTTCCGTGGGATAATAATATCTGTTTTTATGAAGAGGTGATGTAAATGGAATGGATGAAAATCATCCTTGTGACGTTATTTGCCGGCATGGGAGCAGGTCTTGGTACCGGGTTTGCCGGTATGAGCGCAGCTGCTGTCATTACACCTGTCCTTGTGGCATTTCTTGACATGGATCCGTATATGGCGGTAGGTATTGCCTTGTCTTCTGATGTGCTTGCCAGTGCCGTATCCGCATGGACATATGGAAAAAACAGAAATCTGGATATTCGAAATGGTCTGATCATGATGGTGAGCGTGCTCTGCTTTACGGTTGTGGGAAGCTGGCTGGCATCCTTTCTTCCGGATACCGCCATGGGCAATGCGTCCAAGTTCATGACTTTGTTGCTCGGTATCAAGTTCATTGTAAAACCGGTCATGACAACAAAGGAATCCATGCAGGATGTATCGAAACGCAGACGGGCTGTTCAGTCAGTGATCTGTGGAGCTTTGATCGGTCTGATCTGCGGATTTGTCGGAGCAGGAGGTGGCATGATGATGCTTCTGATTCTGACCAGTGTGCTTGGGTATGAGCTGAAAACAGCAGTTGGTACAAGTGTATTCATTATGACATTTACTGCTTTGACAGGTGCGGTATCCCATTTTATGATTGGGGGTATGCCGGATCTGACCATTCTGTTCCTGTGTATTGTATTTACATTCTTATGGGCAAGAGTGGCAGCAGTATCTGCCAATAAGGCAGATCCGCAGGTGCTCAACAGAGTTACCGGAGTGGTACTGGTTGTGATTGGAATTGCAGTACTTATCATGTCCTGAAACAGTCTTACAGAAAAGGACTGTTTTTTGTATGGGAAACATGATGATTACCAGCGGAAATCGGATGCGGATATGGTATATTGAAGACAGGTTAGGAAGATGCTGTCAGTTCCGGTGGGATGGAAAGATACAGCATATCAGATCATCACTGTTCTCAGGGGGTTCCATGAATCACAATTCCATTGCAGAAGCGGATTTCTATATTGTTTCAAACACATTTCAGATACTTGAATATAACGCGGTTCTTTCCCGAAAGAAACCGTCCGTACAGAAAGGAGACCTGTGCTATAAGGCATTCATGAATCAGGATCAGCCATGTAAATACTGTCCTCTGGTTCATGCTTCAAAGCAGTCTTCTCATGTGTTTTTTGATCCTGAAAGACACTGCTGGATGGAAGCGGTATTTGCATCGTTGGATGGACATCGCACAGCTGTTACATGCAGACAGATTCATGGACAGGCAGGTACACTGTTCCATCGGCTGCAGTCGGGAAAAAAAGATCTGCAGGCTGAACAAAATCTATACAGGAATTCTCTGATTGGGGTCATCGGGGCTTACTGGACGGAACAGTTACCTGTGTATTATGTCAATGATGCAATGGTTTCCATGCTTGGTTTTAAAACGAAGATGATCTTACTTCCACGATTGGCGGAAATATGATCAATCTGATTTATCCAGACGATCGACAGCGGCTGCCTGCATCTTTTTCAGATATTCCTGACGGTACACAATATGAAACCTCATGTCGGATGATGAAAAAAGACGGCAGCTGGTTATGGATGATCAGCCGTGGCCAGCTGATGGAAACAGCAGGTGGAAAAACTGCCATCATCAGTGCTTATATGGATATGACGCAGGAGAAGACGAACATGGAGGAAAGGGATAAGAAGGCAGTCGCTTCAGCCTCCAGAGAAAGAATCTTTCAGGATGTGATCCAAGCATTGTACAGCTATTGTGCTACGGTGAATCTGAATACGGGTAAGTATACTCTGATTACCGGTCGAGGTATGGAAACAACGATCGCCAGGTGTTCATCAACCGATGACTACAGACAGGCATGTTATCTGCTGTTACATGGTGTGAAGGAAGAGTACATTGCGCAACTAAAAGAAAAATTCTCTCTGGAAGCAATGATCACTCAGAAGGATCATCCTGGTCATATGGGATGGATGGAGTACGAGGCAGTGATCGATGGAACACCAGGATGGTTTGAGGTCAATGTATACATCGGTATGGACAGCGATGGAAATCCGACCGCCAGTGTTTTTGGAAGAGATGTCAGTGAAGTGCATCGTCAGGCAGACACACAGTCTAAACTGCAGGCTACCGAGGCGCCCAGTAAGGCAAAGACTGCTTTCCTTTTCAACATGTCGCATGATATCCGCACGCCGATGAATGCGATTATCGGCTATACGGGTTTGCTCAAAAAACATCTGAATGACCGTAAACTTGCAGAAAACTATCTGGAAAAGATCGAAACTGCCAATGATTTCCTGCTGTCTTTGATCAATAACGTACTTGAGATGTCAAGAATTGAAAGTGGAAAGGTCACACTGGATGAATCCGCCTGCAATATTCATGCATTGACTGCGGTTATGCACGTAATGATGGATGAGCAGGCTGAGCGGAAACACCTTCATGTGACTACGGATATTTCCATTGAACATCCGGATATTATGGCTGATGAAACAAAGCTCAGAGAAATACATCTGAATATTCTTTCCAACGCGATTAAATATACGCCTGAAGGTGGTTCAGTACATGTTTCAGTGAAGGATTATCCATCTGACACGGACGATCGATTCATCTATGAGATAACGGTACGTGACACAGGCATCGGTATCTCTGAGGAATACCTGCCACATATCTTTGAAGAGTTTACACGGGAAAAAACCACTACTGAAAGTCAGGTTGGTGGAACTGGCTTAGGTATGCCGATTGTCAGAAAACTGGTTGAACTGATGGAAGGAAGCATTACCGTGGAAAGTGAACCGGGGAAAGGAACAGCAGTTACAGTCCGGATTCCTCATCGTCTTGCGGAATCTGATCAGAAACAGAAGCATTTTGCCTATCTGGATGTTTTTGATCGTGATCTGCTTGATGGTAAGCATATTCTGCTTGTGGAAGATAATGATCTGAATGCGGAGATAGCCATGACAATTCTGCAGGAAGAAGGATTTGATGTAGAACGCTGCGAAAACGGTGAAGCATGTGTAAAGCGGATTCAGGGAATGCCCTCTGGCAGCTATGATCTGATTCTTATGGATATACAGATGCCTGTGATGAACGGTTATCAGGCTACAAGGATAATCCGCAGACTCAAGGATAAAAAGAAGGCAGACATACCGATTGTTGCGATGACTGCCAATGCTTTTGAAGAGGACCGGAGAATGGCATTTGCCTCCGGAATGAACGAATATATTCCAAAACCGATTCAGCCATCGATCTTACGACATGTTCTGACAACGGTTCTTTCACGTGTTCCGGCAGATCCAGAAGCATACCGTAACTGGCTGTCGTTCTTTAAGGAAAGTGAGCCGTTCCAGCTGTTCCGGGAATCCCATCGTCCTGGCAACAGAGCAGCAGGCTATCTTGTGTATGAAGCTGACGATGATGAAACACTTCTGTATGCGGATGAAAATACAGTCAGTATGTTTGGATGCAGCAGTTATATGGATTTTTACCGATATGTGGATGGTTCATTTAAGAATATTGTTCATCCGGATGATCTGGAAAGGGTTGAAAGTGAGATCCGCCAGCAGATCTTTGATTCAGAAGATTCCATAGATCATGTATCCTATCGGATTGTCAGAAAAGACGGCGCAATCCGCTGTGTGGATGACATTGGAAGAAAAGTGCATTCTGAAAACGGTATTCCGGTGTTTTATGTCAGTATCATCGACACATCGGAGTGATGACTGCTTTCTGTCCATTGTAAAGCGTTGTAGAATAGTAACGTAATAAAACAGGGGAGGGGACTCCATGAGTGAAGCAATGAATATAGAACAGCTGCTTGAGATCATCGATCATTCTGAAGCTGCTGTTCTGCATGAATATGTAACAGATGTCAATGCTGTGGATGTTGCCAGGTGTGCACAGCAGCTGGATGACCGGCAGTTATGGAAACTGTGTTATCTGTTGCAGTCAGAAGATCTGGCAAAGGTTCTGGAACAGGCAGAAGAGGAATTCGCAGTCAGAATGGTTCAGTCCATTACAAATGATGAACTGATTGATGTATTCGGCTATATGCAGAAGGATGATATCGCCGATCTGATCGGAAACCTGCCGATTGTACAGAGAAAAGCACTGATTAATCAGATGCTTGAAGGTGATCGTAAGATCATCTGTACACTGATGGATTATCCGCCTGACAGTGCCGGCGGTATTATGAATACCGGCTACATTGCACTGGAAGAAGATGACACGGTGTCTCGCGGTATGGCGAAAATCAGACAGATTGCCAACCGCAGTGAAGTCATTGAAACAATCTATGTCGTCAATCGAAGCAGACAGCTTGTCGGTACAGCCAACCTGCGAGTCTTTCTGACAGCAGATAAAAATACGAAAATCAAAGATGTCATGAAGGAAAAACCTGTTTTTGTACATCCGGAAGATGACCAGGAATACGCTGCAAAACTTGTCAGCCGCTATGACCTGAATTCTCTGCCTGTTGTCAATCATCGAGGATCGATTCTTGGAATTATCACTGTTGATGATATCATCGATGTCATTGTGGAAGAATACAATGAAGATATCCTGGAACTTGGCGGTGTCAACAGTGAGGAAACGCTGAATTCCACACTTCAGGAATCGGTAAAACACAGATTGCCATGGCTGCTTGTTAATCTTGCAACAGCATTCCTTGCATCTCTGACCGTACGTTCCTTTGAAAGTACAATCTCTCAGGTGGTGGCACTTTCTGCTACGATGACGATTGTAACCGGAATGGGTGGTAATTCTGCCAATCAGGTTCAGTCGATTCTTGTTCGCCAGCTTTCTCAGGATGAAGTGCCTGGTTCAAAGCTGCTGAAATGCTTCCGCAAGGAAATCCTTGTCGGTATGATTGACGGTATGATCACAGGATTTGTTACTGCTGTGATTGTATCGGTTCTTTATCAGAATGTGTTCCTTGGTATTATTATCCTTGTCGCAATGACAGGAAATATGATGGTTGCAGGAACATTTGGATTCCTTGTTCCTGTCATTTTAAAGAAACTGGGTGTTGATCCGGCAGTGTCTTCTTCAATATTTGTCACAACCGCTACCGATGTGCTTGGTTTCTTCATCTTCCTCTCTCTTGCCAATGTGTTTTTACCATATCTGCTATGATTCACTTGTTACAGGTGGATCTTTTTTTAAAGAAAAACCGGTCTTATATGACCGGTGAGCAGATCAGAGTGAGAGGATATGACGGATCGTATCCGTATCATACATGTAGAACTGAATTTCTTTGGGATCGGTAATCGTATGTTCAATCGGATCAAACCAGGCACGAATTTTCTGCATCTGTGATTCATAGATCGGATTGACTTCAGGAATACGATCATGCGCAATTGCTTCAAAGTAGAGAAAGATCAATGTCCACATGATCTCTTCACAGCTGTCTTCAATCCAGAAGTCAGCTTTTTCAAATGGAGGTACATACTGGTGAAGCAGTTTTTCCATGATTTCAAGACCATCCTGAGCTGACTTCCAGATATCTGTATAGATATAGTCAAATCCACTCAGAAAAGATTCGTTGAAATAGTCAAAGGCATCTCCATGAATGAAATGAAGAGGGATATCGTGTGGAAACTGCGGATAGAGGAATCGTTCAAACATTGCAATGACTTCAGCAGAACTCTCAACAACCGTAATTTCTTTTACAAGCGGATTACGCATAGCCATGAAGATAAAATATCCGATGCCAAGACCAAATGTGACAACCTTTCCATGAGCTCTGGCAGCAGGGGCATCATTGGTTGCAGCTTCACTTGGTGCATCAACCATCCATTCATCATCATCCTGATAAAGATAAATCGCATCAAAGTTGCGATCCATCGCTCTTAATACCATCGAGTCATTGAGCTCTCTGTCAGGATCCTTGACAATTGCATCCGCATTGAACAGTTCTCTGCCTGCAGTCCGGACTGTTTCAAAACTGAAGTTTTCATCCTTGATCAGATCAAGTGAAATGCTGGAATGGTATGGACTTTCAGCCCATTCACTGCTGGAGAGAAACAGAGAAGGCCATGTGTCTTCGTTTCCGGCAAATTCATGGAATCCGGCTTCATGCATTTCTCTTTGAATCTGTTTTTCCTGTGCTTTTGTAATGTGCATGCCAACAAACTCTGATTTCCAGTCGGACTGGATATGAAACATGCATCTGTCCATAAAGGACTGAATTTCTTCTGTACAATTTACTTTCATATGTGGGTTCATTATAACAGACCTGTTATAATTTTGCTTAAGTCAGGAGAGATGAAATGAAAATCCTTTTAGTCAATGATGATGGCATCAATGCCCCGGGAATCCTTGCACTGGTAAAACAGTTTGCGGAAAAACACGAAGTATATGTATGTGCGCCTTCCTCTCAACGAAGTGGATACAGCCATGGTGTTACCTATTTTCATGGAGCGACCCATGTTCAGCCGGTCGGTATTGCAGGAGCTGTTAAAGCATGGGCGGTGGATGGAACACCGGCAGACTGCAGTTATCTTGGTATTTATGAGCTGATGGATGAAAAACCGGATCTTCTGATATCCGGAATCAATCAAGGGCAGAACATGTCGGCGGATATTGTCTATTCCGGTACGATCGGAGCAGCGTGCGAAGGGTTGATTGCTCATATTCCTTCGATTGCAATGTCGTGGTGTTCTTTTACGGATACTGATTTTTCCATTGCTGCAAAGGTGGCGGAAAAGGCAGTTGTGTTTTTTATGGAGCAGCCGGATCATGACTATGTGCTTTCCGTCAATGTTCCTGCATTACCATATGAACAGATCAAGGGCGTAAAATGGGCGTGGCCTCAGGCGTGCAGGGATTTTGAAAGACCACTGGCAAGAAACTACAGGGAGGATGGAAGCTTTGATGTTGTTACAACAGAACCTCTTTCTGCTGATCCGATTTTGAACCAGGAGGGGACAGATCTGTATGAAGTATCTTCTGGATATGTCACTTTGACACCGATTGGACTGGATCCGACAATACGATCAGATGTGTTTTCAAAAGAAAAAATCAGAAATTTTTTCTGAGAAATGAGCATACATGTGTACTGCAAATATCATATAACCGCATATTCATGCAAAAAAATGAGTGAGAAAAATATTTGTAAAAAAACTGTCTGTTTTCCTTGCCAAAAGGGAATATCTTTGGTATTATATTTGAGCACTGATCGAGAGTGCAGTAAGCGCCGGTAGCTCAACTGGATAGAGCATTTGACTACGAATCAAAAGGTTACGAGTTCGACTCTTGTCCGGCGCACCATTAGTCGGGATGTAGCACAGCTTGGTAGTGCACTTGATTTGGGATCAAGGGGTCACAGGTTCGAATCCTGCCATCCCGACCATTAAAATGGCGAGGTAGCTCAGTTGGCTAGAGCGGTCGGTTCATACCCGGAAGATCGTGGGTTCGAGTCCCACCCTCGCTACCATTCTTATTGAGAGAGATCAAGCGTAGACGCTATGTTCTCGGACCCTTAGCTCAGTTGGTCAGAGCTGTCGGCTCATAACCGATTGGTCGAAGGTTCGAGTCCTTCAGGGTCCACTATGGAGGAGTACCCAAGTGGTTGAAGGGTCCGGTCTTGAAAACCGGTAGGTCGGGAAACTGGCGCCAGGGTTCGAATCCCTGCTCCTCCGCCATATTCTCTCATATCACATCGCGAGGTAGAGCAGCCTGGTAGCTCGTCGGGCCCATAACCCGGAGGTCGTTGGTTCAAATCCTTCCCTCGCAACCATTGGTTCTGTAGCTCAGTCGGTAGAGCAAAGGACTGAAAATCCTTGTGTCGGCGGTTCGATTCCGCCTGGAACCACCATGAAAAGTCATTCTTCGGAATGACTTTTTTTCGTTTTGGCATAGAATGTGTGATGTTCGGTCCAGCAGAAATGACAGGGCCGGATGGACATGTCATCTGAAATATGCTTTGTTCTGAATGAACTGTTCTGCGGCATAAGGTAAATTCCGATGCGGAAGATGAAAAGGTAAATGAATCGACTGATTGTGAATACTATGAGCAGATCACTGATATTGCGCGGTTCCTTCTATTCCTGCTGAAACAGAAAGAGAAACTGTATTCTGCCATACGTCCTACAAAAGACAGTATGGACCTGGATATTTATTTACAGGTCAGTCTGAATACACTGCGTCAGTCTGTTGCCCGAAAAATCAAAGTATGATACTGTACAGATCCGAAGTGACGGCTGATGGTGATGTATTCATCAGCTGTATACGATGGAAAATGACTGAAACGGACAGTTTTTCTGTCATGCCTGAAGCAGTTGCATAAGAAAGAGCAGCAGGAAACATCCTGTTGCTCATATTGTTGAATTAGCATGGAGACGGTGATCAGAATCTGTTCCATCGGAACATTCAGAAGTGTCCCAAGGGCATACAGATTATCAACGGATGGAAGTGTTTCGCCATTCTGCCATTTGTAGATCGCCCGTAGTTCTGCAAAACCAAACCATGGAAAGGCAACATTCCATACGAAGACGGACAATATTATGTCCTGTCGCAATCGGATCAATGACTGGAAAGATATGTTCTGTCATATCTGTTCCTTCTTATCTGGACTATACAGGATAACAGAACATGCCGAATAATGGGAGGGATCATCTGAATAATAATACATGTCTACGGTTTTATGAATTCTTAATTTCATATCATCGTAATATTGAATGGATCAGGTAAAATAGTAGTGTAGTGATAAAGGAGTGAAATCTGCTTATGAAAAAAGTATTGCTGATGGGCAGTATGATGAGTGATGTATATGGAAAAGTAACAAGAATGCCAAAAGGGAATGAGGATTTCAATCTGCTGGAAAAGAAAACAAGAGTTTCCGGTTCTGCATTAACATGCGCATCGATTCTGAACGGATTCTCTTTTCCGTTTGATACGACATGCATGATCGGTACGGGTGTCTATGGAGAGCCTGTGGCGGATTACTGTCACAAGGAAAACATTCCATTTGTACGTAGTGAAGATACAGCCGGATGTACGATGACACTTGTAGATGTATCCGGCCAGAAATCTGTATTCAAGGTCCCGGGGTGTGAATATGAAGTGGATGAGGAACAGCTTCTGCAGCTGGATCCATCTGAAATCGGACTTGTCGTCGTATTTGATGATATTCTGACGGGTGGAAGTTGTGATGAACTGCTTAGAGCTCTGGAAGATCTGAATGTACCGATCCTTGCGGTATTGAGTGAAAACATACTTGGTGTACCGGAAGAAGTGCTGGATGGTCTTTTTGCTTTGGAACCGTCTCTGTTTGTTGGAAAGGAAGCCATGAGTGTGCTTGTGGATGGCGAAACAGATCTGGCTGATCTGGCAGATGATCTGTATGAGGAAACCCATGCTTCCATCTTTCTGCCGATGGATCAGGAAGGTATTTACTGCAGGAATGTGGATGGCAGCTATATTGCGCCAAACAATAAACGGGTCAATGTGGATCATGTAATCGGGGCATTTGTGACAGCGATGATTGCCGGGGTCGATGAAAAGAATGCACTCATGTTTGCGCTGCACTTTGGGACATTGCGGTCAAAGGGGTTACCGACAGCATTTGATTATGAAGAACAGAAACACCGCCTTGTTGAGATTCTGAAAGGCTGCTGATATGGAAAAACTGCATGGTTTAACAGCTGCACAGGTACAGGAAAGGATAGAACAGGGTCTTGTCAATACAACATACAAAGGCGCAGAGAGAAATGAAAAGCAGATTATCCGTGATAATCTGTTCACTTACTTTAATTTTCTGAATCTTGCATTGTTTCTGCTTGTTGTTCTGACGGGTAAAATCAGAAACGGCCTTTTTATCGGTACTGTTGTGTTTAATACCTGTGTGGGCATATTTCAGGAAATCCGCTCGTATCGTCAGCTGAAGAAAATGAAAATCCTGGTTGCCTCCAGAGTGGAAGTGATGCGGGATGGTGTGTGGGTTGCAGAAACTGCGGACATGCTGGTCAGGGATGATCTGATCCGTGTACATACTGGCATGCAGGTGCCGGCAGACTGTGTGATAGAAGATGGCTGGATTGAAGTGGATGAAAGCATGCTGACCGGTGAAGCAGACCGGATCATCCGTAAGGAAGGTGAACAGATCTACTGCGGTACTGCAGTGACTTCTTCTTCATGTCTTGCAAGAATCATCAAAGTTGGAAAACAGTGTACAACTGCCAGGATCATTGAAGATGCGGGCAGGCTTTCCAGAGCCCGTTCTGTTCTGCAGGAATCGCTGGATAAAATGATCCGGATCATCTCGTATGTGATCATTCCGTTTCTGATTCTTCTGTTTGCTGTTCATGTGTACATACTGGATATGTCATGGCAGGATGGTATTCTGAAAACAACAGCTGCTGTCATCGGTATGATTCCAGAAGGGCTTGTCATGCTGACAAGCGTGGCACTGGCTGTATCCGCAATGCGGTTATCAAAGCGCAGAGTGCTAGTTCAGGATCTGTTCTCCATCGAATCTCTTGCAAGAGTGGATACGATATGTCTGGATAAAACGGGAACCCTGACTGCAGGATCAATGTCTGTAAGAAAAGTCGTACAGCTGGATCCAGACTTCCCGGTGAATGACTGGATGTCCAGTTATCTGCATGGAAGCATGGACCCCAATGCCACCCAGAAAGCTCTGATCAATTTCTTTGGTGATAAGAATGTCTTTTCAAAAACAGATGAACTGCCGTTTTCTTCACAGCGGAAATATGCAGCTGCTTCTTTCGATCGTGGGAGTCTTTATGTTGGCGCGTATCAGTTTCTGTTTTCTGGTGGCAGTACATTGATTGATCCAGTGCTGAAAAAGCATATGTATACAGGGGATCGTGCCATTGTTGCGGCTTATTCCAGTGAATGTACACTAAAAAAAGATACCCTTCCGGATGATCTGATGCCGGTTGCCGTATTTCTGATCAGCGATGATCTGAGAAGCAATGTACAGTCAATCATGCAGTATCTGTATCAGCAGGATGTGGATGTTCGTATCATCTCCGGTGATGATCCCACTACGGTTTCAGCTCTTGCACAGAAGGCTGGCGTACTGCATGCGGATGCGTGTGTTGATCTTTCTACAACGGACCTGGACTATGACGAACTTACGGAAAAGTATACCGTTTTCGGCAGAGTACTACCGGATCAGAAAAAGAAACTTGTACAGGCATTACAGAAGAAAGGTCATACGGTTGCGATGACAGGAGATGGCGTGAATGATGTACCTGCGTTAAAATGTGCGGATGTTTCAATAGCGATGGCATCTGGAACAGATGCGGCAAGAGACAGTTCCAATGTCGTTCTGCTGGATGATGATTTTGGTGTCATACCGGATATAGTCAATGAAGGAAGAAGGGTTATCAACAATATTTCCAGAGCCTCTTCCATGTATCTTGTGAAAACGTGTTTCTCAGTGTTTCTTTCCTTATTTGTGATCATCGTCGGTCAGCCTTATCCGTTTGTGCCGATTCATCTGACACTGATCAGTGCACTTGGTGTAGGTATTCCTACTTTCCTGCTGCAGATGGAACCGTCTTTTGAAAGGGTAAGAGATCACTTTTTCCTTGAGTCCTTATGGAAAGCACTGCCTTCCTCTGTGACTGTTTTTATCTGCGCTATGGTTACGATTGCGGTAAGAAACAGGTATGACCTTGATGATGAAATGTTCAACGGTATCTTTGTGCTTATTACTTCCGCAGTGTATCTTGTGACATTATGGCGTGTGTATCATCCTGCAACACCATTCAGGCTGATCGTGATCGGGGTCATGGGGATTGGTTATATCATGGCATGTACATTCGGGAAACAGGTGCTTTATCTTGACTATTCTTCACATACTGTGACTGGTGCATGTCTTGGGATTGCAGGAATTCCAATCATACTGTATATTGCAGATAGAATATGTGCACGGATCAGAAAGCACACTGGAAAGGAATGACATGTTATCACAGGAAGATCGTGAACGATTCAATGCTGATCTGAAGCTTGTCAGACAGATTCTGCAGGAAAACAGAGAGAAAGGGATCAGGAAATATGCCATGTTTCTTGATTTTGATGGGGTGATTCATGTGTTTTATGTACAGGGGACACCACAGTATGAAGCTGCCATGAAGCGGATGAAGACCAAACTGGATTTTATTGATCCACAGTGTCTGGCTAATGTGGATCGGTTGACTGGTGAATTTGATATGGATGTCATCATTTCTTCTTCATGGCGCTACAATGGCCTGGATTACTGCAGGAAGTATCTGCAGAAGTCAGGTATGAAGCATGTGGATCATGTGGTGGATACAACGCAGGATGAGCAGTTTCTGGATCGAAGAATTGAAATAGCGGAATATCTGATTTCACATCCGATCTATTCTGGATTTATTGTTCTGGATGATATTCAGATGAAGGAATTTGAAGGAAGTTATATCCGAATCAACCCGACAGTCGGTTTTGATGATGAAAAATACGCACTTGCAAAGCGGATTCTGGAAAGAACAGACCGGAAAGTCAGAAAAAATGAAATGCAGATTATCGCATAAAACAGCGTAAATCTGCATTTTCTTATCTTTCTGATCAAAAAAAGATAAAAAAATGCTGGACAAAACCTTCCAAAGATGTATAATAATACATGTCGATGCGGGTATGGCGGAATTGGTAGACGCGCTAGTTTCAGGTACTAGTGGGGAGACTCGTGCTGGTTCGAGTCCAGTTACCCGCACCATCAGAAATCATGGGAAACCATGATTTTTTTTTGTTCAATGAAGAATGTGCCAAGGAATCCTGCTGATTCATCTGCGGGATTCCTTGGCACTATTCCTTTCCTGTGTATTGGTTGAGAATGTATTGCTTTACTGTTTCCTTGCTCATGTTTCCGACAGTACCTGCATAGTAACTGTTTGACCATAGTTTATTCCCCCAGAACTGACTCTTTCTGATTTCTGGGTGATTTGCCAGAAGCAGTCGTTCTTGCGACAGGCGGTTTTGGTGCAAATGCAGAGATGGTATGCTCTTACAGAGAAGAACTGGAAGGCTACGTCACAACAAACCATGAAGGTGCAACAGGTGATGGTATTATCATGGCAGAAGTAATCGGAGCAGGTCTGACTGATATTGATCAGATTCAGATTCATCCGACGGTCGAACAGTCTACAGCGGAACTGATTTCCGAATCTGTCAGAGGATCCGGAGCAATTCTTCTTGACAGTAAAGGTGAAAGATTTACCAATGAAATGCTGACAAGAGATGTTGTATCTGCCAATATCAATGCACTTGAGGAAGGTTATTCCTATGTATTCTTTGACAATAACCTGAGAACGCATAAAAAGGCAATTGATAAGTATGTCAACAAAGGCGTTGTCACACAGGCGGCAACATTAGATGAAATGGCTGTTACGCTTGGTATGGATGTTGATACGCTCAAGGAAAACATTGCACAGTATAATGCAGTTGTCAGGGGCGAAACAGTAATGCATGAGGTTCATTCAGGCGGTAGACACATTACCGCCTTTTTTATGTCTGTTCGTGGTAAACTGTCTTTATGAACAGACTATCGTTGCGACAGATCAGGATCCTATCCTGTTTGCTGGAATACAGGCAGCCCTTAAACAGCAGCCAGATTGCGTAGCTGTTGTTGAAGAAGTCATTCCATATCGCTATGGGACAGGGTGTATGATCCTGAGAACAGAAAATGATACTTCCAGGGTTGTCATTCATGTAGTAGATGATCCTGTTTCGTATCGGGGTGTTCTGTATCAGACGGTCTGCGCTGTACATATCGCAAAGAAGGATTCCCTGCATCTGATCGGCAGGCCGTTACGGATGATTCTTCAGGATATGGGGTTCATGGTGCAGCTTGCATGAATTGCGAACGATGAACAGCTGCAGAAAGCGATGAGAGAATCTCTTTCCAGACTGCATGAAGCAGTATATTGAGGTGTAATATGGACAGTTTATTTGATTATTCCTATGAAAATGAAAAAAAGAAACAACAGCCACTGGCTTCAAGGATGAGACCGGAAACACTCGATGAAGTAGTCGGGCAGAAACATATCATCGGAAAGGACAGACTTCTGTATCGAGCGATCAGAGCGGACCGTCTTTCATCCATTATTTTTTATGGACCTCCTGGAACCGGGAAAACGACAATGGCACATGTCATAGCGAATACTTCATCTTCCGCATTTTTTCAGGTAAATGCAACCACAGCAGGTAAGAAAGATATGGAGGCTGTCATATCCAAAGCCAAAGAGATCATGGCGGAAAAGGGCAGAAAATCCATTCTGTTTATTGATGAAATCCATCGATTCAATAAAGCGCAGCAGGATTATCTGCTGCCATTTGTGGAAGATGGTACAGTCATTCTGATCGGTGCAACAACCGAGAATCCTTATTTTGAAGTCAACGGTGCATTGTTATCCCGATCGAGAATATTTGAACTTCGATCTTTGGAAAAGGAGGATCTGATGGATCTTCTCCATCGTGCGGCTGAAGATCCATTCAAAGGGATTGGCGGTGATAATGTCATCCTCGATGAGGATGCATGTGAATATCTTGCTGTGGCGGCAGACGGGGATGCAAGAAGTGCACTCAATGGTCTTGAACTGGCTGATCTGACAACAGAAAGAAGTGATGATGGATACATACATATCACACTGGATGTTGTGAAGGAATGTATTCAGAAAAAAGTGGTCCGATACGATAAAGACGGTGACAACCACTATGACACGATTTCAGCCTTTATTAAATCGATGCGTGGATCAGATCCGGACGCTGTACTGTATTATCTTGCGCGGATGCTGGAAGCGGGGGAAGATGTACGTTTCATTGCGCGCAGAATCATGATTGCGGCAAGTGAGGAATGTGGTATTGCGGATCCAAGAGCTCTTGAGGTTGCCAGTGCAGCTGCAGTTGCAGTGGAAAGAGTGGGAATGCCTGAAAGCAACCTGATTCTTGCCAATGCAGCAGTATATGTGGCATGTGCACCAAAATCCAATGCTGTGACAAATGGTATTTTTGCTGCGCAGGAAGAAGTGCGTAACAGCGGTAATCTTCCGATTCCGGGTTATCTGAAAGACGCACATTATAAAAGCGCTGAGAAGCTGAATCGGGGTGTAGGGTATCGTTATGCCCATGACTTCCCGCATCACTATGTAAATCAGCAGTATCTTCCGGATGCAATTAAAGGAAAACGTTTTTATCAGATGAGTGATAATGGTTATGAAGGCAGACTTCAGAAATGGTTTGATATGATCGGTAAACCATATGCAAAGGAAAAGAAATGAGGCAGATCATAAAAAAATCTGCTTTTTTTTATGATCTGCAGATTACCGGTAATCAGTATGGTGGAGGTCATAAATCATATGAGTAAA
>JAEDEK010000143.1 GCA_016293365.1 Bulleidia sp.
AAAAGTGGAAGAATTCCAATATCTGCATAAAAATCAGTGCAGAATGGATCTTCCACTTTTGATTTGCCCGAATACCTGTGAAAACCAGGGACATTTTCAGCAGGCTCTTGTTAATGAGGCTTTTTCTTACACTGTGTGTTCTTTCTGGTTAGACTTACAATGCACTCAAGCTCAGAAGTAAACGGAAAGTTATCGACAGGCTGAATCTTTTCAATTCTGTAATTTGATTCAATGACTTTCAGATCTCTTGCCTGGGTAACAGGATTACAGGAAACATATACAATCTTCTGTGGTCCAAGCTTTTCCAGTGCCTGCATGAACGATCCTGAAAACCCGCTACGTGGTGGATCCAGGAATACTACATCCGGTGTATCCAGCAGTTCATGGATGAATTCTTCCCCATCCATTGCCAGAAATTCTGCATTTCTGATATGATTTCTGACCGCGTTTTTTCCAGCATCCTGGATGGATTTCGGATTCACTTCTACACCAAGAACATATCGTGCCTTTCTTGCTGCAAGCAGTGAGATTGTACCGATCCCACAGCACATATCCAGTACTGTATCTGTCTTTTTCAGCTGTGCATACTGCAGTGCTGTGGAATACATGACTTCTGTCTGAACCGGATTGACCTGATAGAAAGTATGTGCACTGATCCGGAATACCATACCGGCAATCTCATCTTCAATATAGCCTTTTCCATACAGCACCTTATCCTTTGGACCTAAAATCATGGATGTATTTTCTCTGTTCCAGTTGAGAATGACTGTTCTGATTTCAGGATGTGCAGATACAATCTTCTGAACAAAGCTGCGAGAACCTGGAAGATCCTTTGATCCGATCACAATCACAACAAGCACTTCCTGATTGGCATGTGATACACGCAGATAGGCATGGCGTAATGTGCCTGTACCTCTGTCTTCATCATAGGCTTCCAGTTTCATATCTGTCGCCACCGTGCAGATGGTCTGTAGAATGGCATTTGCCCTGGCATGCTGAATCAGACACATTCTGGAATCAATAAGTCTGTGGGTGTTTTCTTCATACATGCCGGCAATGATTCTGCCGTCTCTGGTCTGTGAAAAAGATGCATAGATCTTGTGTCTGTAATGGTATGGATCTTCCATACCAATGATCCTTTCCACTTTCTTTCCCGCATACAGTTTATTTACTTTATCCTGTTTGAATGCAAGACTGTTTTCATATGGTTCATGGATGTTACGGCATCCTCCACATTTCTTTGCGGATGGACAGTATTTCATATCAGATCAAACTCCTTCAGGCTGTGAATCGTAGCCGGACATACCTGTTTCAATCTGACATATGACTGATGTCCCGAAGCAACAAGTATGATATTTTCAACGCCGATGGTTCTGGCGGTATTGTAATCCGCAAGAGTATCTCCAAAATAGGTACATTCATCCGGTCTTACACCAGAGCGGATCATCCAGTGCCTTGCAATATCCACCTTGCTGCCGGCAAGGTAGTTATCAATCCCCATGATTTCACGGAAGTAATGAGAAATTCCAAGTTCTTCACACTGCTTTTTCAACATGGTATCCTGACAGGAAGAAAGGATCACTGCCTGATCGTGTCTATCATGGATCTGCTGCAGCAGCGGTAATACGCCCTCACATAGATGACAGGAAGGAAACTTCTGCTGATAGAGCCTGTTGAACTGGTGGGCTACATCTTCAAATGTCTCTGTTTCGAATGTATATCCGATCTGTCTGTAATACTGAATCATATCCGTATCAAACATGCTGCGGTAATCTTCCAGCGTATATCCAGCAGGAAGATTTCTTTCTTCCAGCATGCAGTTTTCAATTTCCACTGCGATTCCTGCATCATCAAGAATCGTACCGTTATAGTCAAAAATAAATGTTTTCATGGCTACTATTGTACAACAGTCTTTCCTTTTTCCCTAATACAAAAGAGCACCGAAGTGCTCAAGTTCATATGAGTTGTTTCAGCCACATTGCCACACTGGCATCACTTGGCATACGCCAGTCACCGCGAGGAGATAATGTGACAGAACCGACCTTTGGTCCATCCGGCAGACAGGAACGTTTGAACTGCTGGTGGAAGAAACGGTTATAGAAACGTTTCAGTGCTTCCCGGATCGTTTCTTCTTCGACTTCTTCATAGGCTGCCATTGCCATACCAAGAATCTTTTCCGGTTCCATGCCATAACGCATCATCCAGTACAGGAAGAAGTCATTCAGATCATACTTGCCGATCTTGTCTTCAGTCTTCTGAGCAATGGCACCATCTTTGTTTGGTGTCAGCTCTGGAGAGATCGGTGTATCAACAATGGAAAGCAGCGTATTTTTCAGATCTTCATTGCCACAGGTCAGTGCATATGCTCTGCAGATATACTGCACAAGTGTCTTTGGTACGGATGCATTGACACCATACATGGACATATGATCACCGTTGTATGTACACCATCCAAGTGCCAGTTCTGAAAGATCACCGGTTCCTACAACCAGTCCGTTTTCCATGTTTGCTGTATCCATCAGAATATAGGTTCTCATTCTTGCCTGTGCATTTTCATAGGCAACATCCCCTTCGCCCTGATACATACCGGCATGTCCGATATCACTCAGATGTGCAGCAACCCCCTTACCGATTTCCACTTCACGGATTTCTGTATCAAGCAGTTTCATCAAAGACATGGCATTGTTGTAGGTAAGAGATGTTGTATTGCCTTTGTTCGGCATCGTAATCGCAATGATATGAATCTGCGGTACGATCTTTCTTGCTTCATTGCATACAAGCAAAGCCAGCGTGGAATCCAGACCACCGGAAATACCGATGACAAGTGTATGAATACCGGTAGAACGTACTCTTGTCGCAAGTCCCTGGGCCTGAATCATCAGAATGCTTCTGCATCTTTGTGCAAGTTCTTCATCATTTTCAGGTACAAACGGCATTCTGGATGGAACTCTGTTTTCCTTTTTCAGCATCTTGGCAAGCTGGGATGGGGAAAGTTCATCCTTACCTGGCAGGCCCATGGATACTGGAATATGACGGTATGTCTCATCTGAATTGATGCATGTATTCTGATGAATTCTGTCATGATTCAGCCTGTCAAGATCAATCAGAGCTGTAATCACATGATTTCTGTGCGGATAGATACATTCATTCAGAATTCTGCCACTTTCTGCAATCATGCAGTGACCGGAAAAAACAAGGTCAGTAGATGATTCATCATTGCCTGCAGAACTGTAGATATAGGCACAGTAACAGTCACCACTGTGGCTGGATACAAGATTTCTGCGGTATTCATACTTGCCGATGACCTCATCAGATGCCGATGGATTGACAAGGATGTTTGCCCCAGCCATACAGGCATGTGTACCAGGCTTATCCATGACCCAAAGGTCTTCACAGATTTCCGTACCGATCACAGCACCGTTACCGTTATCAAATAACAAATCAGTTCCGAATGGAATGGATTTTCCTTTCAATGTGATCACTGCATTGACAATTCCTTTTCCAGAAGCAAACCATCTACCTTCATAGAATTCCGAATATGTCGGAATGCTGATCTTTGGAACAATACCGCAGATCTTTCCTTCACTGACAAAGGCTGCGCAGTTATACAGCTGATTGCCATACTGTAAAGGTACACCGACCACAAAGGTTGATGAAAGGATATCACCGGATGCCTCTGCAATCTCAAACAGACCTTCGACTGCCTGATTCAGAAGTAAAGACTGCTGAAACAGATCTGCACATGTATAGCCTGTGATGCAAAGCTCTGGAAAGACAAGAAGAGAACAGTCACTGTTTTCCTTCATCATGGAAATGATGACATCACAGTTATATGATACATTGCCTACCTGTAATGCAGGTACGGCAGCACCTGTTTTCAAAAACGTATTTCTCATAGATTTCCCCTTAATAAATAACGCCGCTGCACAAGTGAAGGATGCAGAAGATGTGCAGCTTCCTCCCATCTTTCCTGTCTCAGTAATTCTCGAACATAGGAAGAAGAAACAGACTGATACTGCTGTGGTAGTTCAACAATACGGATGTATGACTTCAGCTGTCTGAGCAGTTCATCTTCCTCAATGATCTGCTGTGTGGACAGACCGTTTCTGCTCATGCATACAATACCAAACTGCTCTGCAATCTGACAAGGATACTTCCATGCTGTGGAGAATTCCTGCAGTTTATCAGACCCAAACAGCAGACTGCAGTCATAGCCTGCTTCCTTCATGGCACATAATGTCTCATAGGTGCGTGGCTGATGATCACAGCAAATCTCATAATCACTGACCTGCATCCATTTTTCTGTCTGCGCAACTGCTTCCAGCATGGAAAGACGGATTTCATCCGGATAGACGTAGTCTTTTTTCTGATCGTACCGGATATAGATTTCCTTGGAAGGCATGAACAGTACATGATCATATCCTACCTTCTCCATAGCAAGCCGTG
>JAEDEK010000144.1 GCA_016293365.1 Bulleidia sp.
TTTCTTTGTTAACAGCTACCAGTCTGTTATAGACAAAACGGTTGACACCCGCATTTTTACGGATGATCTGTTTCTGTCTGTCAGATGGGAATGCTCGGACACATAGACCTATGTGATATGTGAGTTGCTTCATTGTTTTCATATCCATATTTTATAAGATATACAAGCTCGAAAACAGTGTCAGATATGCACATAAAAATGCATATATCATGCAGGAACCGTAAGCAATATGAGCAAAGAAACTGTAAAACAATACATACGCAATCAATACACAGGAAAGGAACAGTGCCAATTCCTCCCGCAGATGAATCAGCAGGATTCCTTGGAACATTCTTCATTGAAAACAATATATACTTCATGTTTTTAATACAAATACACATGTGTGCAAAATGTGAAAAATGATGTTAGTTTACGACCTTGATACCGATATGAAAACTTTTCATCGATTGCAAATATTTACATATTTTCATTGAAAAACAGGCAAAAAAGGATTGCATTCAATCTTCTGACTGATATAATCGTAATCACATTAACAAAAAAGAAAAGCGAGGGAAAGATTTATGAAGTTCAATTCCGTAATGAAGAGCGGTTTAGCCGCACTCATGTCACTCTCACTTGTTGCTTGTGGAGGCTCTTCCGCGTCCACATCAACTGGTGGTTCTGCAACAGGTACAGCAGCTTTCAAACTCGGCGGTACAGGCCCTACAACAGGTGATGCTGCCATCTATGGTCAGGCTGTTGAAAACGGCGCAAAGCTTGCAGTAGAAGCAGTTAATGCTGCTGGTAAGGTTGCTCTGGAATTCAATTTCCAGGATGACCAGGCTGATGGTGAAAAGGCAAGTACTGCTTATAACACCCTGATTGACTGGGGCATGCAGGTATCCATCGGTGCTACTACTTCCGGTGCAGGTCAGGCATTATCTCCTCTGTTTGTTCAGGATGATATCTTTGCGATCACACCTTCCGGATCTTCTACAGCTGTAATCTATCAGAATACTGAAACAAATACTGATCCTTATGGAAATGTATTCCAGATGTGCTTTACAGATCCTAACCAGGGTGTCGCTTCTGCTGACTATATCTCTGCTAACAAGGATCTTGGTACTAAGGTAGCTATCATCTACAGAAACGATGACAACTACTCTTCCGGTGTTACTGACAAGTTCAAGGAAGAAGCTGAAAAGGCTAACCTTGATGTTGTATACACAGGTGGTTTCGCAAATGGTACAACAGACTTCTCCGTATATGTAACAGCTGCTAAGGATGCAGGTGCAGACGTTGTCTTTCTGCCGATCTACTACCAGCCGGCTTCTCAGATTCTTGCTGAAGCTAACAAGCAGGGTTACACACCAACATTCTTCGGATGTGATGGTATGGATGGTATCCTGACAATGGAAGGTTTCGACACAACACTGGCTGAAGGTCTCTACATGCTGACACCATTTGCAGCTGACGCTACAGATGATGCAACAGTTGACTTCGTTACTAAGTATAAGGATGCTTATGGTGAAACACCTAACCAGTTCGCAGCTGATGCATACGATGCTGTTATGGCAATTGCACAGGCTCTCGAAAAGGCTGGCGTTTCCGCAACAGATGCACAGGCTGACATCACAGCAGCTCTGAAGACTCAGTTCACTTCCATGACATTTGACGGTCTGACTGGTACAAACGTTACATGGAACGAAAACGGTGAAGTTTCCAAGGCTCCTAAGGCAATCGTCATTCAGGGTGGCGCTTACGTAAGCGCTGAATAACTTCAGGCTTTATCAGAAGGCTGTTGATTGAAGGATTCAATGACAGCCTTCTTTCGTAGTTTTAAGTAAAGGGGGAATTACTTATGGCATTTCTTTCATATCTGATCGGTGGACTGGGTCTTGGAAGTGTATATGCGATTATCGCATTGGGTTATTCCATGGTGTATGGTATTGCCAAAATGCTGAACTTCGCACATGGTGATGTCATCATGGTCGGTGCTTTCATGGCTTACTTTGCCATCAGCAAATATCACCTTCCGATACTGGTCGGTGTAGCACTTGCGGTAGTTGTCTGTACGGTTCTGGGGGTCGTCATTGAGCGACTTGCCTATAAGCCATTGCGACATGCATCCAGCCTTTCCGTACTGATTACGGCAATTGGTGTATCCTACTTTCTGCAGAACAGCGCAATGCTGTTATGGGGTACAGATACAAAGATCTTCCCGACAGTACTGAGCGGATCATTGAATATCGGTTCACTGTCAGTTCCATATCTTACTCTGATTACAATCCTGACATGTATTGTTATCATGGTTGTATTGACATTATTCATCAATAGAACAAAAACAGGACGCGCCATGAGAGCGTGTTCAGAAGATAAGGGTGCAGCTGCATTAATGGGTATCAATGTCAACCGCATCATTTCCATTACATTCGCAATCGGTTCAGGTCTTGCGGCAATCGCATCCGTCCTGCTTGTTGCAACATATCCTTCTGTTTATCCGACCCTTGGATCCATGCCTGGTATCAAAGCATTTACAGCTGCGGTATTCGGCGGAATCGGCTCTATTCCAGGTGCATTCCTGGGGGGACTTGTTCTTGGCGTTGTAGAAAACCTGTCCCGTGCCTATATTTCCACACAGCTGTCAGATGCAATTGTATTCTTGGTGCTGATTGTAGTGCTTCTGATCAAGCCAACTGGTCTTTTAGGCAAGAAGGTCAATGTAAAGGTATAAGGGGTGGTATGGTATGAAACTGTTGAAATCTCTGTTTAATCAGCACACCAGAAGCAGAACGGTTACGTTTGCTCTGGTTATTGCTGCCTACTTTGCAGTTACTGCACTCAAGGCTTCGGGCAATATGACACGAATGGTATCATCTCTGCTTGTTCCGGTATGCTGTTATATCGTGGCGGCAATCGGTCTGAATCTAAATGTCGGATTTTCCGGTGAACTGAATCTTGGCCAGGCTGGATTCATGTCTGTTGGTGGTTTTACAGCTGCTATTGTCAATGGACTGACACTGTCTGTGATTCCAAATGATATCATCAGACTGATTTTATGTATTATTGCCGGTGCCATTATGGCTGGATTTGTCGGCTGGCTGATTTCGATTCCTGTTTTGAAGCTGGAAGGTGACTATCTGGCAATCGTCACACTGGCATTCGGACAGATCATCATGTCACTGATCAACAACCTGTATGTTGGTGTTGACAGTGCTGGCATACACTTTGCATTTATGACTAACACTCTTTCCTTACAGGAAGGAGGAAAGATGATTGTATCTGGACCGATGGGTGTTACCGGTAACACAATGATTTCCAGCTTTACGGCAGGATTTGTTCTGATTCTGATTTCTCTGTTTATCGTATTCAATCTGATGTACAGTAAGGAAGGTCGTGCAATTCAGGCATGCCGTGATAATAAGATTGCTGCAGAAACAGTCGGTATCAAGGTGTCTTCCACAAAGACATTGGCATTTGTTCTTTCAAGTGCTCTTGGTGGAGCTGCAGGTGCACTGTATATGATGAACTATTCATCTGTTGCTGCGACGAAGTTTGACTTCAATACATCCATTCTGATCCTTGTATATGTTGTACTTGGTGGACTGGGTAATATGACAGGTACAGTCATTGCAACGACTGTTCTTGTCATGCTTCCGGAAATGCTGCGTTTCCTGTCCAGTTACAGAATGCTTGTATATGCGATTGTCTTAATTGTCATGATGATCATCACAAATAATGAAAAGGTTCTGAGTGCGACGGAAAGCTTCAGACGTAAAATGAAGAAGAAGGGAGCCTGAACCGTATGGAAAATCGTGAAAAAGTACTGGAGGTAAGAGGTCTTGGAATTGATTTCGGTGGGTTGACTGCCGTAAATGATCTGGACCTTGATATCTACCAGGGTGAAATCTATGGTCTGATCGGGCCGAATGGTGCAGGTAAGACTACTGTATTCAACATGCTGACAAAGGTATATCAGCCAAGCCGAGGTACAATCCGTCTGTGTGGCCAGGATATGGCGAAGCTCAATCCTGTCACAGCTAATATTGCCGGTGTGGCACGTACATTCCAGAATATCCGTCTGTTCAATAAACTGACTGTTTTGGATAATGTCAAAACCGGTATGCATAACTCCATCAAATACGGAAAGCTCGCTGCTGTACTGCGTCTGCCTTCCTATTATAAAGCTGAGAAGGAAGCGGATGAAAAGGCAATGGAACTTTTGACCATTCTTGGTCTGGATCAGTATGCAGATACTGAGGCTGGTAATCTTCCATACGGTGCGCAGCGCCGCCTTGAGATCGCAAGAGCTCTTGCAACGGATCCAAAACTGCTTCTTCTGGATGAACCTGCGGCAGGTATGAATCCGCAGGAGACAGAAGAACTGATGGCAATGATTCGTAAAGTC
>JAEDEK010000145.1 GCA_016293365.1 Bulleidia sp.
TGTCCAAATCTTGGCAATGGTGATCGTAACTGCCATGGCCGCTATGAATACTGTGTTGTTGAAGAGATGCAGCTTGCTGCAGAACTGATAAAAAAGATCGTTGCACTGATCGAGGAGGCATAACATGATCTGTACATGCACAATGAATCCATCACTTGACTACTACATGGAGTTTGAAGACTTTGAAAATGACCAGAAACTGAGAAGATCCATCCTGGAATACTATGAAGCAGGTGGTAAGGGAATCAATGTTTCCATTGTCTTAAGCAATCTTGGTATTCCAAGCCGTGCCTTTGGATTCATCGGTGGTTTTACAAAGGATTTCTATATCAAACTGCTGGCGAAGTATGAAGATATCCGTCCGAATTTCACATACATTGATGGCGCAACACGTATCAATGTCAAGCTCAGATCTGACTCAGTCACTGTCCGTGACATGCATGCCAATGGTCCTACCATTACACATGATGCCATGGAAAATCTGATGAACAAGGTTAGTACACTGTATGAAGGTGATATCTTTGTTCTGGCAGGTAATATTGCGGAATACCTTGTGGAAGATACAAAGAAGATGATCGTAAATGCGATTGACAACAACATCAAAGTGGTTCTTGATACGGTTCCGGAAGTTATGAAATCCATGATTGCATATAAGCCGTTCATGTATAAGACAACGCCTTCAGAGCTGAAGGCATTTACGGATCTTCCATGTTCCACAAAGGAAGAAGTCATCGTTGCGGCTAAGTCATTACATCAGCAGGGCGTAGAACATGTCATTGTTCTTCTGGATGATGGTACTGCAGTACTGATCTGCAAGGATGGTGTATATGAGTCAGGTATCCTGCGCAAAGGACCTGCCGTCAATACGGTTGGTACAGGTGATTCCATGGTGGCTGGATTCCTGATGAACTATGTCCGTACGACAGACCCGGTTGATTCCTTCCGCTTTGGTGCAAGCTGTGGTACTGCAACAGCCTATTCCAGAGGTCTTGCGACAAGAGAGAAGATTGACCATATGTATGAATCTACAGAGATTCACCAGATCGGATAACTGAATTTTACGTGAAGGGGATGTGCATATACTGCGCATCTTTCTTTTTTCGTGTATAGTAATGCGGTGGAAAGAAGGATATATAAAATGAAAAAACTGATCAGTATGTGTCTTGCGGCATGCCTTCTTGCAGGATGTGGCAGCACAACACATGATGAAAAAAATAAGACGGAAACACTGACAATTACAAACAGTGTGGAGCTGGATTGTACACCAAATGACATGTCGGGATATTCCTGGCTGACAGGAGAAACCGGTACATATTACGAAGTCACGCTGGAAGAATCCGTACGCCTTTTTGCGGAAGGTGGAACTGGTGTCATCTATTATGGATATGTCGGTTGTGAGTGGTGTGAAAGAGCACTGCCGGAGCTCAATAAAATCATGGTAGAACTGAATCTGCCTGTCTATTATGTGGATGCATCTGTACAGCCGGATGATGAAACGTACGATCATCTTCTCACCTATGTCGGAGATGATCTGAAAAAGGATGATGATGGGGAACCTGCCTTCTATGTCCCTTATGTTGTGGGTGTGAAAAACGGAAAGCTGACAAAGTCGCATATTGCTCTTGTATCAGGTTATTCTGTAAAGAATCCAGGAAGTCATGATGCCTCCGATCAGATGAATGATTCTCAGAAAGAAAAACTGCAGGAAATATACAGAGATATTTTCAGAAGTGTTGCGGATTGACAGAAGTGTAACAGAATCACTTCTGTTTTTTCATATATCCTCATGGTATACTTGAGCCATGGAAAAAACTGTATATGCCGGCACATATACCGGCAGGAAGAGTGAAGGAATCTACTCCTTTACCTTCTGTGATGGGAAGCTGTCTGATCCTCAGCTTTTCGCGGGTGTGAAAAACCCGAAATACATTTCAGTCGATCATGGGATCATTACTGCGGTTGCAGATTTTTCACATGGCAGTGGCGTAGCTGTATTCAACGGGAAAGGAGAAATTATCGATCAGATTGCGTTTGAAGAAAGAACTTCCTGTCATGTGGCGGTAGATGGTAATGATATCTATACCGCAAACTACCATACCGGTACGGTAACACATCTGATAAGTGAAGATGGAAAACTCAGACTGATCAGAAGTGAACAGATTCAGGATGGGGCAGGATGTCATCAGGTCATATTCTGGAAGGATTGTGTACTTGTGCCATGTCTGTTTCTCGATCGGGTTGCCATCTTTGATCGTGATCTGAATTATAAAGGAAGTCTGAAATTCGGCAACGGATCAGGACCAAGACATGGTGTGATCACGCAAGATGGAGAATACCTGTATCTTGTGACTGAGCTGTCCAATCAGTTGTATGTCATTCATACAGGTGACTGGAAAGTGGAAAGCGTAACATGCCTTTTACCGAATGATGAAAAGCAGGTCAGGGATACATCTGCCATTCATATGAGTAAGGATGAGAAGTATGTTTATGTATCCACCAGAACAAAGAATGTTATCTCTGTCCTGGAAATGAAGGACCATCAGCCGACGCTGATTCAGTGTGTCAGCTGTCTTGGTAATCATCCAAGAGATTTCATGCTTGTGGGCCAGTATCTGTTATGTGCAAACCGTAACAGTGACGAGATCGTTTCCTTCCCGATTCATGAAGATGGAACATTGGGAAAACCGGCGTCAAAGATCAGTGTGCCTGAGGCAGTCTGTCTTGTGGCAGAATAGTGAATATGTGAAAACAGCGGTGTATGGAAATGTATGCCGCTTTTATCGGATATGGTGGGATTGCTGCGTGGGGATAAAACGATGATGTATGAAAGGAAAAACTACAGACATTGTCAACTGACAGTTTACATGGGAATTGTTCTAAAATTACGGAGATTTTTTGGTATGTCAGCCGCGGATTTCATATCGATATATTGACAATTATCGATATGAAATGTATTCTGTAATCAGTGAAAGGGAGGGAGTATGCGTTATCGGGACGATGTGAAGATTTTCAAAGCACTGGCAGATGAAAACAGGCTGGCCATCCTGGATCGATTAAAGCAGGGAGAAACATGTGTCTGTGTTCTTCTTGAAGAACTGGCAATCAGTCAGTCTACACTGTCTCATCATATGAAACTGTTATGTGACAGTGGACTTGTGGAGTATCGGAAGGAAGGGAAAAGTATTCTGTATTCATTATCAGTGGAAGGATGCAGATCCATCCATCGCCTGTTAGGACATTATACCTGCTCACGATGTAAGGATGAGGAGGATCAGGTATGATGGGAATATGGGATTTCATTCAGAATCAGATTCTTGGAATGAGATGGCTGCATGATCTTGTTGGTGCAGCGTTGAGTGGGTTATCTTTGGATATCAATACAAAGATTGGTGGAAGCATTCATTTTTTTATCTATGATATTATCAAGATCATGGTTCTTCTTGGAACGCTGATCTTCATCATCTCATATATTCAAAGTTATTTTCCACCAGAACGAACAAAGAAAATTCTGGGCAGATTTCATGGTTTATCCGCAAACATCCTTGCGGCATTGCTTGGAACAGTGACCCCATTCTGTTCGTGCTCTTCCATACCTCTGTTCATCGGGTTTACAACTGCAGGCCTGCCTTTAGGTATTACATTCTCATTTCTGATTTCTTCACCGATGGTTGATCTTGGCTCACTTGTCCTTCTGATGAGTGTGTTTGGTCTGAAAACTGCAGTTGTGTATGTTGTATCCGGGCTTGTTATAGCAGTGGCTGGTGGAACAATGATTGAAGCCATGCATCTGGATGATCAGGTGGAGGAGTTCATCCGCAAAGGAAGAAGGATCGATATGGAAATTGAAACCATGCATGCGAAGGAAAGAATGGAATATGCATGGCAACAGGTTGTATCAACTGCTAAGAAGGTATTTCCATATGTGATTGTTGGGGTTGGGATCGGAGCTTTGATTCATAACTGGATTCCGGAAGATCTAATTATCGCAGCTTTAGGTACAGGAAATCCGTTTGGCGTACTGATTGCGACGGTATGTGGTATTCCGATGTATGCCGATATTTTCGGGTGTATACCGATTGCGGAGGCACTGCTTGCCAAAGGGGCAAGACTGGGTGTGGTACTTTCCTTTATGATGGCAGTTACAACACTGTCGTTACCATCTATGGTCATGCTTCGTAAGGCTGTAAAGCCAAAGCTGTTATGTATATTTGTTTTGATCTGTACACTGGGCATCATCTTAACGGGATATATGTTCAATGTACTTCAGTATTACCTGATCTGAAAGGAGGATAAAAAATATGTTCGGATTTGGAAAGAAAGAAGAAAAGAAAGAAGAATGCACATGTGAATGCAACGAAGAAAAGGAAACATGCTGTTGTGAAGAAG
>JAEDEK010000017.1 GCA_016293365.1 Bulleidia sp.
CTTATTATTTAAATTGTGTCAGAATGACATCTCTGAAAAACAGACCAAAGTTTTCTCTGTTGATCCCTGGATAGATTTTTTCATCCACCTTGATGGTAACTCCTTCTCTGTTACAGCGGGAAAGACAGAACGAACCGACAAGCTCGATTCGATCCTGCAGTCCATTTTCCTCGATTGCTTTTTCAAACATTGTGACAAGTTCTTCCGATCCTTTCAGATGACAGGAAGAACCGATACAAATTGCAATTGTCATAACATACTCTCCGTATCTGTAATTCATATTATAACCGTTTTCATAACAAAATGAAAAAGGAATCCCATTGATCTGGAATTCCCAACATGACTGATTATTTACCGTTTTTGACAAAGTCAAGCAGTGCTTCTGCAGCCTTGTCAATACCATGATCTCCCTTATTCGGTAAACCAAGGCATGTATAGACTTCACCAACTGGAATGTTCTGTTCAAATAAAGCTGTGAACACTCTGTCAATGATGTCAGATGTTTCTTTCTGTCGTTGCATCGGGCCAAATGGATTTGCGAAGAATGTTGTGGAAAGACCCTTTTCCTGCGTTGTACCAAGTGCAAATCTCTTACCTTCCACAAATACAGGCTTTGCTTCTTCCAGTGTGGAGAAGAAGTGCATACCACGCTTGTCAGTATAGTTGTTTGCATACAGGAACACATCAACCTTGTGGTTTGCTGTAACAACCTTATATGGAGCTGCTGGTAATACAACACGTGCATTTGCCTTCTCCGGATTGAAGAAGATGGAACGGTCCATATCACGGTATGCAGTACCCTTATCCAGGTCATCGAGTCTGACAAAGGCACCGACTTCTGTACCCTGGGCACGCACTTCACCGTTTTCATCAATGTGCAGTGTACCCATGTCATCGAATACGACTTCCTGATGGTCAATCAGATCACTTGCCAGATTTGACAGAGCTTCCAGTGTTTCAGACTTGCCGGCACCGGAGTCACCCATAAACATCAGGCCCTTCTTTGTGCCATCCTTGAGATAAATGTTCACCATGGCACCATGAATCGGCAGCCATCCCTTCTGAATCATTGCCAGATTGTGCAGTGTCAGAATAGTCTTCTTTGTATAACCGAAGTAATCGATTTCAGGTGCAGCTGAAATCTTACCGATCCAGATATCATTTTCTGCATCATGCCAGAATGTTGTATCCTTACGTCCATCCGGGTTACCGAACAGCATGATCGCATCCGGTTTTCTGCAGATCGCATCTTCTCTTCCGGCAAGTTCAAACAGGTTTGCCATCGCAACTGCAGATGAGATGAAGTCTCTGTGGAAATATGCATAGATCAGCATGGAACCGACCTTTGCAGGATAGCAGATCCATTCCTGATCCCCTCTGATGAAATCCGCCATCGGATTGTATGGCGCATCCTGATATGTATTTGTTCTTTTGTTGAACTTCGGATGCAGGATGAGTGGTGTACGCAGCAGAATCTTGTTGATGAATGGAATACCGATCAGCGCTGCATAGCCCTTAGGTGCTTCCCATTCATAATAACTCAGCAGCATGGAGGCATTTGTACCTGCCTGCAGCTGTCTGAATACACCGTTTTCATAACCCTGTGCACGCTGGGATACATCACGGTACAGCTGTAATACGATGTCGTTTTCCGAAACATCCGCATTGATGAAATTGCGGTCGGCAAAACCTTCGGAGTTTGTTGTATACAGGATGGAATATCTCTGCAGAGATCTCCAGTACTGATAACCTGCTTCAATAATCGCAGCAATCTCTTCCGGTCTTTCCGTATATGGATCGTTGATCCTTTCCGGGGATTCGACAAGAAGTGAAGTCAGCACGAACTTCAGTTCTTTTTTAATCAGTTCATTATCCTTACCACCTTCAGCCAGGAAATTGTAAAGGTCATAATGTGTTGCCTTCAGATGTTCCAGAAAGTGATCCAGGAATTCATCGAACAGATCTGTTTCGATGATATCACGCTTGTATGTGATGTACTTCTTTGAATAATTCATGATGACAGTGTCATCGTGGAAATAATATGCTTCCTTCATTTCTGCCTCCTTTTAAATAATGCCTATCTATTCTATCGTATTCACTCTCTGTTTCAAACAGGCAAAACGACAAAAAGCGCTTTCAGTATACAATTTTTTTCTGAAAACGCATTTTCATTATCTGTCTGTATTTGAAATACAACTGTTTCTCTGTCGGAACACTTCAAATCCAAGTACCGAAGCTGCCCCACTGGCATTGAGGGCCATACGGAAATCATTGGCATATGGAATATGAATATTCTGCTGCAGGGTATCACGTACACCACGTGATAATCCCCGCATCTCTCCTCCAATCGCAATCAGAACCGGTTGACGGTAATTTCCCTGTGTATAGGCAATGGAATCATTCCGCATTGCCCCATAGGCAAAGACGCCATTGTTTCTGAAATATGTTATGGAAGATGGAAGATCGCAGCTTGATACGACATTGATATATTCCCATGCCCCTGCAGATGCTTTTACGATCACTGGTTCACTGCCTTCCCAGTTTCTTTCTCTGATCAGAATACCGGTACAGCCTGCACTGTAAAGAGATCTTGCGATATAACCTAAATTAAACGGATCTTCTATCCCTTCCAGCACAACAACAAACGTATCATTTCCTTTCAGGCATTCTTCTTCCTTCTGAAACATGCGAGGCCCTGTCTGTGCAATCAGGCCACCATGGGTTCTGCCTGAAGTCAGAGCATCGATCTTTTCTCTTGGGCATGTTTCAACCGGTATGTTTCTTTCCTTTGCCCGATGAATGATCCAGGCGGTATCCTTATTGTGCTTATCATCAGAAATGATCAGTTTTTCAATCGTTCTGTTACCGGCAAGGATGGCTGCCTTGACGCTGACATTACCTTCCAGAATCATCTCTTCCTCCGGATGATATCATTCATCCCGACAGGAAATGGAATATGCAGTGTGACAACCTCCATCGGATGATTGGCTTTTTCCATTGCATCTCCTTTGCTTCCAGTAATGGATTCCACGGTAAAACACCTGTTTTCCATTCCTGGCGTCAGCACTTCCAGTGTTTCACCAACTGTAAATGTATTCCGCACTTCCATCTTTACTGCATCTTCTTCAAGTCCGACAACGGTACCAAGAAAGTCATGGTTGACATGAGAGTTGTTATTGACATAGTAAATCAGACTTTCATGTCCCGCATTGCCCGAATAGAAACCTGTACATGCCTCTCTGTTTTCTCCACGCATGATTTCATGTCTGTGATATGCCATACGCTGTGGGTCTAATGGTGCTTTGTTTTCATAGATCTCATCAATCAGATGTCGGTAGCCGGATACAATGGAGGCCACATAGTATTCCGTCTTCATTCTGCCCTCAATCTTGAGTGAGGCAACTCCGGCATTCATCAGATCATACATATACTGAGATACGGAAAGATCACGGGAACTCATCGTAAACAACTGATCCTTTGTAATTTCATTTTCATCTTCAAACAGATGGTAGTTCCATCTGCAGCTTTGTGCACATCCCCCACGATTGGCATCACGTAATGTCATGCGGTTGGATAATGTGCATCTGCCAGAATAGTTGACACACATGCCACCATGAATAAATGCTTCGGTTTCAATGGAACAGTTGCCTGCAATCTGACGGATATCTTCCATGGAGCATTCTCTTCCAAGGACAACACGATCCAGATGAAGTGCTTCCTTGAGATATTCCGCTGCGGCAAGATTTGTGACAGACATCTGTGTGGAACAGTGTCTCTCCAGCTTTGGCGCATACTGATCTGCCAGTCGATGGACAGAAGGAGAAGCCGCAATGATTGCTGTGACACCAAAGGATTCCAGCTTCTGCAGGTATTCAATCAGACCTTCAAAGTCTTCTTCATGCGGGATCATATTGACCGTAACATGAATTCTTGCCCCATATTCCTTTGCGAATCTGCATGCTTCTTCAATATCTTCCATTGTAAAATTGGAAGCGCGGGATCGTAAGGAGTAGGACTGCCCGCCAAGATAGACAGCATCTGCTCCATAGCGGATGGCAAGCTTTGCACGCGCAAGGTCACCAGCCGGTGCCAGAAGCTCCGGTTTACAGAATCTATCGGATCGTTTTAAGTCCATAGTAGCCATCGCTCAATCTGCCTTCCTTTCCATATGTTTCACGATACTGAATAATCTCTTCCTGCATGTCTTTTCCATCAAGCAGGCCCTGATAGATCCGCAGGGCGGCAATGCTCTCCTGCCTGCTTAACCATGTTCCATCAATCACAAAACGGTCAATATTCATAAAGGATGGCATTTCATCAAAGGATTCCTGAACAAAATCAGAATAGATCATGCATGCATATGCATTTTCATAAACCGGCATTCTGCCATCTCTTTTTTCTTCCATCAGATACAGTGATCTGTTGTAATCCGGTTGAAAAGAAAGCCCGGTTTCTTCCTTGAATGCCTGCAGCAGCCGGCGCTTTGAAACGCTCATCAGCAGTCTTCCATGCACGATCAGACTTAATCCATTTACCTTTCTGCTCATATCTGATATTTCATCTTCTGTGATCAAAGAGGATACCGTCACACTTTTCAGTCCCTGCTCCATCCAGAAGGACGCATCAAAGGAAGAAGTCACAAGGGTATCCGGCTGATAGATCATACGATCGAGATATCCTTTATTCTGTGCTTCAACCAATAGACCTGGATCGGCAAAGATAATACCATCCACGCCAGCCTGTACATACGTGTTTATCCTTTCGGACACTTCAGAAATCTCACTTTGGCCAAACAGACGGTTGATCAGAAAGGAAATCTGCATTCCTTCCTGATGTGCTGTACTGATGGCGTCAATCAGTTTATCCTCCTGGATTTCCGATAATGCCGAAAAGGAACAGTCAACCGGCGCAACAATGACTTCATCTGCACCGTTTTCTGCATATATCTTCAGATCATAGAGATCCGAACATGTTATCGCTGTTGTTTTCATCCTGCACATTGTACCATATTATGCTTTGGATGCCTTGTGATCTGTCATGTTCTATGGTATCTTTTTGTTCATCGGATAGCGTTAAGTGCTGTAAAGGATTGGGAACTGAGCAGACGAAAAGCATCGCTTGCGGTTATCCGGTGCATCCCATTACGTGAAATCAGGTCTTTTTTCACGAGTGGTGAAAGGAGGCTTTTTTCTATGATATTCAAAGACTGGAAAAATTCGGCATCTCATCTGAAGGATGTCAGGTATCTGTCCATTATGGCAGTGTTCATCGCAATCAAGGTAATTATCGGCTCAGCCTATATTCCATTATCCGAAAGTCTGCACATCAAATTCAGTTTCCTGGCAATATGTGTTGAGGCATCCATCATCGGACCAGTTGCCGGTATGGTATCCGGGCTGGTAACGGATCTGATCGGATTCATGATAGCTCCAAGTGGACCGTTTTTCCCTGGTTATACGTTAAGTGCCATGCTGACGGAACTTGTCTATGCATCTTTCCTGTACCATAAGCCATTGTCCATTGCCCGTATCACAGCCGCCAAAGCAATCAACAACTATGTGGTCAACGTATGTATCGGCTCCATCTGGTCCAGCATGCTGTATGGAAATCTCTACCTCTATTACTTCATGCGTTCCATCGTCAAAAACACACTGTTATTACCGCTGGAAGTCATCCTTCTTGTACTGCTGTTCAACCTGCTTGGGCGGACACTCAAAGCGCGTGGTTTCCTGCATGCCGATACGTCGTTTCCGATTCCTTTTCTTACCTCTAAAACAAAATGATTTGATAAATGGGAACACTGTGTCCCATTTTTTATTTGTAGTGCTATGTGACAGTGCTATAATTGCATGGAAAAGAAATACGAGGAGAAAACTATGACTTTTGTACGTAAAAAGGCAGATATCACCCCGATTGTAGATACCGTATTTGCAATCGTAAACAAGGCAAAAGAAGATAAGGCAGTCAACGGTAGTGAAAATGTCATCGATGCGACAATCGGATCCTTATATGGAGAAGATGAAACACTGGTCGCACTGGATGAAGTATTTGATCATTACGATGAAATCGATCATCGTACCAAGGCAGCCTATGCCTCCAGTTTTACAGGAAATCCAGGTTTCCGCAAAAGTGTATATGAATGGGTAACGCAGGGGGCAGATCTTAGACTGCATCATTCCGTCATTGCCACTCCAGGTGGATCCGGTGCTGACTTCATGGCGATCACATCATGCCTGGATGCAGGTGAAACACTGCTGATTCCTGATGTTGCATGGGGAAGCTATACTCTGATGGCTCATGAATACAACATTGACACACTCACCTACTCCATGTTTGAAGCAGATCACTTCAACCTTAACTCTGTCAAAGAAAGAGTACAGCAGCTTCTTGAAAAGCAGGATCGTATTGTCATGGTCATCAATGATCCATGCCATAATCCGACAGGCTACTCTTTGACACAGCAGGAATGGAAAGAACTTGTATCCTTCATCAATGAAGTATCCCAGAAAGTTCCATTCATCCTGATTGATGACATTGCCTATATCGATTATTCCAATGACCTGGATCATTCCAGAAAGTACATGGAAACATGGAACGATCTAAGCGGTAATGCAATGGTTGTTGTTGCCTTCAGCTGCTCCAAAACACTGACATCCTATGGCTTAAGATGTGGCGCTGCCATTATTCTCAACCAGAGTGCAGATGCAGTACGTGAAGTGGAAATTGTCTTTGAAAAGAAAGCCAGAGCAACATGGTCCAACATTCCAAATGCTGCCATGGAAAACTTCACATGGCTTGTGACTCAGGATAAAGAAAAACTGCTTGCGGAAAAGCAGAAGTATATTGATCTGATGGCAGAAAGATCTTCCATCTTCTTAAAGGAAGCAAAGGCATGTGGACTGGAAACATATCCATATAAGGAAGGCTTCTTTGTCACACTTTCCATCAAGGACAATGATTTCCGCAACCGTTATCACCAGGCGCTGATGGATGAACACATCTACACAGTATGTGTCAACCACGGTATCCGTGTTGCGGTATGTTCCCTGCCGTTAAAGAAGGTTGCCGGCCTTGCGGAAAGAATGAAGCACATCCAGGAGTCCACTCGCTGATGCCGGCTGCTACAACTCACGTTGCATTTGCCAAAGACGTATATCGTCTGAACACAGATGTACAGTCCAAAGTGAAAAACATGCCGATGTATCTGCTGGGTTCCCAGGGACCTGATCTGCTGTTTTTCTCCAGAGCCTCCATTCTTCCAGGCTCACTTAAAAAGTACGGCAACCTCATGCATGAACATAAAGTGTATGAGATCATCCATTACTTTGAAAACTACGCAAAAAAAGACAGAGCTCTGACAAGCTATATTGCCGGATACCTGTGCCACTACGCTCTGGATTCGACGGCTCATCCGCTTGTCTATGCTGTTACTTCAGCAATCTGCGGTGAACATAAGGACAAGGAATCTGAAACACATGTAGGTCTGGAAGCAGAGATTGATGTATGGATCATGCATCAAAGAGGTAAGGATATCAAAGCCTATGATGTCTATAAGGACCTGCGCGTTGGCAAAGAAGATGCTGTAAAACTTGCAGGAATGTATCATGCCATGTTCCGTGATGTACTCCATCTGGACATCAGTGAAAAACGGTTTTATGAAACAATCATGGAAATCCCGATGTGGACAGCAGTACTCTATCCACGTCGCAGTGTCTATCTGATGGTCAGAACAATTGAAGTAGCGCTGGGAAACCATGCCTTCTCCAATATGATGCTGGTGGATAAATATGATGAAATGATCATCAACAACGATCATCTTGCATATACCCTTCCATGGCTTCCTCACGAAACGATCAGTGCATCCTTCCCGCAGCTTTATGGAAAAGCTTTTACAAAGGCTGCAGCACTGATGGAAGGACATGAGAAATCTGACTTTACATTGGATTTCAATGGTATCCCTTCCCAGTTACAGAATATACCCGCTTAACAATAACAGAAGGCACACTCGATACAAGGTGTGCCTTTTGTTATTGTATGCTCATACCAACGCCTCAAAACCAGATTCAGATCATCAGACTGACTCAGAGTTGTATAGATTACATCATATAAACACCTTTTTTGCAGGCGTTGATTCCATCCATCATTTCCATTCGCACATCGACAAAACAGAAATCTGTATGTTGTAGCCAGTGTTCCACCATCTCTCTTCCATCATAAAATATTTCTGTATCGTAAACGATGGATGAATCGGCACAGAGTTTATGAATATAAGCACGGATTATATCAATGGATAACTGGACATCATCACAGATTACAATTTTCAAAATATCCTTATTCTACAGGAAAGAAACAGTAAATGAATTTGAAATCATGTTTTTGCAAACAAAAAAGACAGCCGTTTCTGACTGCCTTCGTATCCTCAGTTGTCTGTTATACCCCAGGAAGGAATATCTGAACCTCTTGAAATCAGAACTGTCTTCTGGAAATCTGTCTGATTCAGATAACGTAACACATCTTCTGTTTCCTTTTCATCACATCCGACAAGAATCTTTACATCCAGTTCCTTTGTCAGGATGTCTGCTGCCACGATCAAAGCAGTAATACGATTGCGGTTGCCACTTCCCATATACACAGGAATACCGTTACCTGTATGAGATACAAGATCTTCCAGTCTGCCATAATCTGTTGGAAATACAAGGTTCTTGAAGGTATCATGTACTTCACCTTTTTTCTTGACTTGCTTGAGATTACCGGAGAGGAAGAGTGTATCTACTTTCTGCCAGAAATAGGCATTGTTTGCATAAGTATTCATTTTGTACCTGTTACCTCATTTCTCGTAAACAATATTATAGAATGGAAACGGGTTTCTGTAAACATGCTACATAAAATGTAACTATTTTCAGAATTTTACTGCAACTTTATCAGCTGTAATGTCAGAAAGTGTATGACAGCCTGTCATGCGCATTGTCTGTATAAGCTGATCTTTATATTTTTCAATCAGACTGACAAGTCCATCTGTTCCACCCTTAACTGCAGCTAAGGCAAACGGTCTACCGACAAGAACTCCATCTGCACCAAGTGCCAGCGCCTTGAATACATCCATACCGGATCGGATTCCTCCATCCATCAGGATGACCATGTCATTCCCGACTGCCTTTCTGATTTCAGGCAGTACTTCTATCGTTGCAAGGCAATCGTCCAGAACTCTGCCTCCATGATTGGAAACAACAATGCCCGCAGCCCCTGCTTCCTTAGCCATCAAAGCTGCAGATACTGTCATCACACCTTTGACAATAAACGGTCTGCCAAGTGCTTCCTTTACATAGCTGAGTTTTTCGCAATTCTTGTTTTCAACCGGTGTCTTTCCTGCACGTAATAATGGAAGTCCAGCCGCATCCACATCCATCGCAACCGCTTCTGATTTCAGATGCTTCATCCCTTCAATTCTTGCATCAATTCCTTCTTTGACCCATGGCTTCATTGTGACAATACCTTTGCCACCATGCTGATCAATCACACCAGCTGGATCAAGGAACATGGAATCCATATGAATGCCATCTCCTGTAAAGGCACGGATACCTGTTTTTTCTGCTGCCTCTACAGTCATTGTGACATAGTCATGATCACTCAGATCTGCACCATAGTTATTATTGATACCGGCAATCGGTGCAATCATGACCGGCATCGAAAGATCCATACCAAGAATGCTGCAGGATGGATCAATCGGTGCATCCTCACAGCATACATCCATATGAATTCTGACCTTCTGCATCATATCCACATTCCGGATAAAGGAACTTCCCGTATCCTTACCACCAAGTCCTGGTATCTCACCGGCACACGCTCTGCCGTTGCAAACTCTGCATTCTCTGCACTTCAACATCTTCTTACCTCTTCTTTCGTACATTATCATAGCACGTCAGTAAAATGTGTTTCATTGTTTTTCGCAAAAAGAAAAACAGCTGAGTTTTTTCTTCAGCTGTCAATCCTGTGTTCCACTCAGTATACCTGTTGCGGAAAAGCTCGCCCAGTTTGCGATATTCACCGCATGATCACCGATCTTTTCAAAGTATTTGGCAACCATCAGAAGATTCAATGCATATTCCATGCCTGTATCATTTCCGGTAAACCTTAGCGCAAGTGTCTTTTTTGCATGCTTGAAACAGGCATCTACTGAATCATCCATTGCCACGGTCTGCTCCGCCAGTTCCTGATTCTGTGTTGTCAATGCCTTGACTGCCTGACGTACCATGACGCCGGTCTGCTCTGCCATTGCAGAAAGATTGAGGATATCTGAAGCAATCGATACATTTTCCTTGAGTATCAGGTTGGCAATATCTCCTGTTACATCCCCGATTCTTTCCAGATCATAGACGGATTTCAAAGCAGAAGAAATCACTCTCAGATCAGAGGCAACCGGCTGCTGCTGAAGCAGAAGCTTGAGGCAGAGCCCTTCGATGTTTCTTTCCATCCGGCGGATTGCCATGGAAGCTGTCAGTACTTCTCTTGCCTTTTTATGATTACCATTCAGAAGTCCATCTTTTGTATCTGCCAATGCCTGTATACAGGCATTCCCCATCTCCACCATGGATTCCTGCAGCTCTTCCAGCTGTGCATCAAATCGATTTCTCATTATCCAAACCTTCCTGTAATATAATTTTCTGTACGCTTATCCTTTGGAACAGTGAAAATCTGTTCCGTCGGTCCATATTCGACCATGTCACCAAGCAGGAAAAATGCCGTATTGTCAGAAATACGCAATGCCTGCTGCATGTTATGTGTTACGATTACAACCGTATAGTCCTTCTTGAGCTCAAGTACAAGATCTTCAATACGGGAAGTACTGATTGGATCAAGTGCACTTGTCGGCTCATCCATCAGCAGCACTTCGGGATTGCATGCAAGTGCTCTTGCGATGCAGAGTCTCTGCTGCTGACCACCGGACAGTCCCAGTGCACTTTTCTTCAGTCTGTCCTTGCATTCCTCCCAGATTGCCGCATCCCGCAAAGACTTCTCAACAATTTCATCGAGCTTTTTCCTGTTGCGGATCCCATGGGTTCTTGGACCATAGGCAATATTGTCATAGATACTCATCGGGAATGGATTTGGTTTCTGGAACACCATTCCGACTCTTTTACGAAGCATGTTGATATCCATGCTTCTGTCATATACATTTTTTCCATCCAGGAGAATCTGTCCTTCAATCCTGCACCCTTCCACAAGGTCATTCATGCGGTTGATGCTTCTTAACAGTGTGGATTTACCACATCCGGAAGGACCGATGAAGGCAGTGATTCTGTTTTCTTCGATATTCATCTGAATGTTCTTCAGGGCGTGGAAGTCACCGTAAAACAGATTCAGATCTTTGATTTCCAGTTTGTTCATACATTTCCTTTCGTCAGTCTGTTCGCCACAAAATTACTGAAGGCGTTGATTCCAATCACAAGTACAAGCAGAACGACTGCAGTCGCATATGCCTGTGGCAGATAGAGCGCTTCTGTAGACAGCAAATACATGTGAATTGCCAGTGTTCTACCAGACCCCAGAAGACTGGATGGGACCTTGGCCATGGTACCGGCTGTGTAGATCAAAGCTGCCGTTTCACCGACAATTCTGCCGATTGCCAGAATGATACCTGCCAGAATACCAGGAGCAGCCGATGGCAGTACAATGCGGAATACAGTTCTCAGCTTCCCAGCCCCAAGTCCAAACGATCCTTCTCTGTAAAGGTCCGGTACAGACTTGAGCGCTTCTTCGGTTGTTCTCATAATCAGAGGCAGTATCATGATTGCCAATGTCAGAGCACCGGAGAGGATTGAGTAGTCAAGCTTCAGTCTGTAGACAAGAAACAGCATACCGAAAAGACCATAGATAATGGATGGAATACCCTGCAATGTTTCTGTTGTCATTCGAACAAGATCAACAAACCGATTCCCCTTTCCTGAATATTCAACCAGGAAGATCGCAGAGAATATCCCGATTGGTACAGCTACAAGCAGTGATACGATTGTCATGATGACCGTATTGATCAACGCTGGAATAACGGACTGGTTATCTGTTGTAAATTCAAGTGAAAACATGGTTGCTGTCAGATGTGGGACACCCTGAATCAGGATATATCCGATCAGAAGAAGCAGGATTGTGAATGTGATGCCTGCTGAAAGAAAGACAAGAGCTTTCAGTATTCTGGACCCTAAATGTTTTTTATGCATGTTCTCCCTGCTTTCGTTTTAATGCCGCAACACTTGCGTTGATCAGCAGGATAAATACAAACAGAACAACACCTGTTGCGATCAGGGATTCCCGGTGCAGATCTGTTGCATATCCCATTTCGATGACAATGTTGGCTGTCATTGTACGCACACCTTTGAAGATGGATGTCGGAATACGCGGCTGGTTTCCAGCGATCATGACAACTGCCATGGTTTCGCCGATTGCTCTTCCGATTCCAAGGACAACCCCAGCCAGAACACCACTGGAAGCTGATGGAAGAATGACCTTGAAGATTGTTCTTTCCTTTGTTGCCCCAAGTCCTGAAGAACCTTCGTAATAAGACTGCGGCACTGCACGCAACGCGGATTCACACACACCGATAATCGATGGCAGAATCATGATTCCCAGCAACAGTGAAGCCGTGAAGATGGAGTTTCCCTTACCTGATATATCCAGCATTTTCTCAAATCGGTAAACAGCTGGAACAAGTACGATCATACCGAAGAAACCATAAACGACAGATGGAATCCCAGCCAGCAGTTCTGTCGCGGATTTGAGCGGACGGTAGATCTTTTTCGGACAGTAGAATGTCATAAACACACTTGTTAATATTCCGATCGGAACACCGAACAGAATCGCACCGGCTGTAATATAGAGGCTTCCTACAATCATCGGCAGAATGCCATATTCATTGTTGGAAGGAGCCCATGTTGTTCCAAGCAGAAACTTCACAACGCCGATTTCCCGTATTGCCGGGATACCATTAGCAAACAGAAAGAAACAGATCAGAATGACTGCCGCAATGGAGAATACCGCTGCAACAAGGAATACATATTTCATGACTGACTCAATGGTCTGATTCCATTTCATGCCTTTACCTCCTTTGAAATAAAGAGGCTTTCATCTGAAGAGAAAGCCTCATAACAGAGTCTTTACTGTGCGTCTGCCCAGGTTGTGATTTCACCTGTGTAGATGCCCTTGATTGTATCTTTTGTGATATCTTCAACAGGGTTTTCATTGTTAACAATCACTGCGATACCATCTGTAGCGATTACTGTATCAACTAAGCCTGCTTCCTTTTCAGAATCCTTGAGTTCACGGGAAGCCATACCGATGTCATAGCTGCCTTCAGCTGCATTTGTCATACCCGTAGTAGAGTCGGATGTCTGGATTTCAACTGTAGCATTTTTGTTGATGCTGTTGTAGGCTTCGATCAGTTTTTCCATGACTGGAGATACGGAAGAAGAACCTCCTACAACGATGCTTCCTTCAGGCTGTGTGCCTTCAAACGGCTTTGCTCCATCAATTGCGATATAGCCACTCTCTTCAACAATTGCCTGACCTTCTTCACTCAGAACATATGCCATGAAGTCAGCTACCAGCGGATCACTGTTGTCTTCTCTGATTGCCACATTGAATGGACGGGCCAGAGAATACTTGCCGGACTTGATGTTTTCAACTGTCGGTTCTACCCCATCAACACTGACTGCCTTGACAGATTCATTCAAAGAACCAAGGGAGATGTAACCGATCCCGTATGCATCATTGGCAACTGTTGTCAGAACAACGGATGTGCTGGAAACAATCTGTGCTTCAGCTGTTGTGCGATCAACCTTTTTGCCTTCCGCATTCTTTTCTTCCACGCCAGTCAGTTCAACGAAGGCACCTCTTGTTCCAGAACCATCTTCACGGGAGATGACTGTGATCTCCTCCTGTGTGTCGAATGCTTCTGCTCCACCTGTTGAGGATGCTGTGGATGCGGCAGATCCGCATCCTGCAAGCATTGTCATCGCAATACCTGCTGTCAGAAATTTCTTTGTATCAAACATGTTATTCTTCACTCCTTTTCATCTGGTACGCGTAAAGAATAAAAAACAACGGTAAAGTCTGTTACCGTTGTAATGTTAAGATTTGGAAAAAAGATTATTTTTCGTTGATATGCTCCAAAGACATGCGGTAGATGTTTTCGATATGCTCATCCGCCATGGAATAATACACCATCTTACCGATCTTTCTTGTTGTGACAAGCTTTGTTTTCTTCAGGTTGGAAAGCTGATGAGATACAGCACTGGTGCTCATCTGCAGCAGATTGGAAAGATCAGACACGCATAATTCATTGACAAATAATGCATTCATGATCTTCAGCCTTGTGGAATCGGCAAACATCTGAAACAGTTCACTCATCCGATCTGCTTCTTTTTCTGAAATCATATGTTTCATACATTCCTGTACTTTTTCTTCATCTGTAAACTTCATGCATTTTCCTTTCTGATGCGGATGCTTTTCAGCTGTTTTCCGGCAAGATGATCGCTCAGCTGCTGATAGACGGAGGAATAGGAATACATTTCCTGGACCTCTGTACTTCCGTCCACAAGTGTTATGACAAGCTGATCATAGTGTTTCCGGTATACGTATTGCCAGTGCACAACCTCATCATAATAGACAAGCATGCACATGGAACGGTCGGGCTGGTTGAATAATACCAGGCAGTCATCCAGGAATGTCACCAGGATCCGATCCGGGAAGATGGCAATGCCGAAGACCCCTGCCAGGATCAGGCCAAGGCCTGTCAGAATCAAAGAGGAGTTGGCAATGACTATGATGGCACCTGCCGCAATAAAACCAGTCAGTACCGGAACCGGTTTGACATGGACGGATACACCTGATTTCAGAAGTGATTCAGACAGATTTCTGACACGGATTTTCTGTGTTTTCATAAGAGTATTATAGCATGACTCTTCGTTCCACTGTGTCGGTTTATTTGGTATACTATTCAAGTTAAGGAGAACGAAAATGGTTCCAGTTACATTTGAAATAACACATATTGACAGAAACAGCGGTGCCCGTACAGGAATTCTGCATACACCACATGGTGATGTGGAAACACCGATGTTCATGCCGGTAGGTACGCAGGCTACTGTAAAATTCATCTCTCCTGAAGAGCTATACGATATGGGAAGTGGCGTTGTACTTGCCAATACATATCATCTGTGGCTGCGTCCAGGACCTGAAATTCTGGAAAAGGCAGGCGGCGTACAGAAGTTCATGAACTACAAAGGTCCGATGCTGACGGATTCCGGTGGATTTCAGGTATTCTCTCTTGCCAAAACAAGAAAGATCACAGAGGAAGGCGTTGAATTCCGTAACATCCTCAATGGTGATAAGATGTTCCTTTCCCCTGAAAAAAGCATTCAGATTCAGAATAGCATCGGGGCGGATATCATGATGTCATTTGATGAATGCATCCCTTACCCTGCCACATACGAATATGCCAAAGCAAGTATGGAACGTACATTACGATGGGCATTGCGTGGTAAAAATGCAAACCAGAGACCTGATGAACAGGCGATCTTCGGTATTGTTCAGGGTGGTGAATATCCGGATTTAAGAAAATACTGTGCAGAAAAGCTTGTGGAAATGGATTTCCCTGGGTATGCAATCGGAGGTACTTCCGTTGGTGAAGACAAGGAAACATTCCGTAAGATGATCGAAATGGCGGAAGTACCTTTACCGTTTGATAAACCACGCTATCTGATGGGTGTTGGTGCTGTCAATGATCTTCTGGATGGGGTCGCACTCAACATTGACATGTTTGACTGTGTATTACCGACCCGCCTTGCTCGACATGGTACATTAATGACAAGTCAGGGGCGCATCAATATCCGCAAGGCAAAGTATAAAGATGACTTTACCCCGCTTGATCCAAAGTGCGACTGCTATGCATGTCGCAACTATACAAGGGCTTATCTGAATCATCTTGCACGTGCAGATGAAGGATTCGGTACACGCCTTTTTTCCATCCATAACGTCCGTTTCCTGCTGAAACTGATGGAGGATGTCCGCACAGCAATCAGAGAAGACAGATTTGCTGCATTCCGTGATGAAACACTTGCGGAAATGAAATTTGATGAAAGAGGTTTCTGATGGATCTGAATCATATCAAAACAAGTGACTTTGACTACAACCTGCCGGAAGAACTCATTGCCCAGACACCATTATCTGACCGCAAGACTTCCCGCATGATGGTTGTTCATATGAACAATGATGTCAATGAACATAAACATTTCTATGATATCCTGGATTATTTCCACAAAGGTGATGTTCTTGTCCGCAACAATACAAGAGTCATCCCTGCCCGTCTATATGGAACTAAGGAAATCACTGGTGCACATGTGGAAGTGCTGTTGCTGCGGCAGATGGAAGATGATGTCTGGGAATGTCTTGTCGGTAATGCCAAAACAGTCAAAGTGGGAACCGTTGTTTCCTTCCATGATGGTAGACTCAAGGCGGAATGCCTTGAAATCGGCGAAAAAGGTCTGCGTAAGTTCAGAATGATCTACAATGGCATCTTCAATGAAATCCTGGATCAGCTTGGTGAAGTACCTTTACCACCATATATCCATGAAAAACTGAATGATCCGGAACGGTATCAGACTGTATATTCCAAAGTGGAAGGCAGTGCTGCTGCCCCTACTGCAGGTCTGCATTTCACCCCTGAAATCTTTACGAAGCTGGAAGAAAAAGGCGTTACGATTGTGGATGTCACATTACATGTCGGCTTAGGCACATTCCGCCCAATGGATACCGAAGATGTCAAAGATCATGATATGCATGCTGAAGTATGCCAGATGAGCAAAGAAGCTGCCGACATACTGAATCAGGCAAAAACAGAAGGCAGAAGAATCTTTGCGATCGGTACAACTTCTGTACGCACACTGGAATCTGTATGGAATGCCTATGGCAGATTTGAACCATGCACACTGGAAACAAAACTGTTCATCTATCCTGGTTATACATACCATACGATTAACGGCATGCTGACAAACTTCCATTTACCAAAGTCCACATTACTAATGATGATTACAGCACTTGCCGGTTATGACAGAATCATGGCAGCCTATCAGGAAGCAGTACAGGAAAGATACCGTTTCTTCTCCTTTGGTGACTGCATGTTACTGACTGATGAATGAAGCAGAAAAGCAGGAATATATCGCCTATCTGATGTCAAGAAAATCCAGCAGCAGACATAATTACCATAAGGAGTGTCTCAAAGTACTGGAACAGTTCAGACATCAGTTTCCAAGTCGTAACCCGAAAGTCATTCTGCATGTGTGCTGTGTGGTGTGTGCATGCTGGCCACTTGATTTCCTGCATGAAAATGGATGTGAGGTAACTGTTTATTATTCCAACTCCAACATCTGGCCAAAGCAGGAATATGATCTGCGCTTAGCCGAACTGAAACGCTATCTACATGAAAGATGGCATGATGAAATCCCGCTTGTGGAAGACAGCTATGATTACGACACCTATGAAAAAACAGTCCTGAAAAACAGAGGGACGGATCCGGAAGGATGGAAGAGCTGTTTTGGATGTTATGCATACAGAATTGCTTCAGCAGCAGCGTATGGTGAAGCACATGGCTTTGATTTTGTATCTTCCGTTCTGACATTTTCCCGTCAGAAAGATTCAGAAAAGATCAATGAAATCGGTATGCAGGTTACATCAGGGCGCAGTATCAGATGGCTTGTATCCGATTTCAAGAAAGCAGATGGTGCGCGTAAGTCAGAAAAAATCTGCTGTCAATGGGACCTGTATCGACAGGATTATTGTGGATGTCGTTACTCATATGATGAAAGACATCCTCAAAAGTAAACGAAAACATGCATAATATGCATGTTTTTTGATGCAGGAAAACCGCTTTTATGGTATTATCTGCATGCAACACAAGGAGGGTACTGCTCTTGAGTAAGGAAGATGCAATCCAGATGGAGGGCGTTGTTGAAGAAATCTCTTCCAATGCATTCAAAGTCAAGCTGACTAACGGCATGGATATCCGTGCAACTCTCGCCGGAAAACTGAGAATTCATCACATCAGAATTCTGCCTGGCGACAAGGTCAAGGTTGAAATTTCTCCATATGATCTGACAAACGGCAGAATCGTATACAGAAACAAATAAACCTCATTGAACGATCTCAATGAGGTTTGTTTTTTACCTGTCCAGGTTATCCAGCTTCTCATTCAGAAGCTTGACGAGCAGTTCCTTGGAGCGGATCATTTCCATGGTATCCTTCATATCTTCCATAGGTTCACCTTTGGAAACACTTTCGTAGTACGCTCTGCCAAGCTTTTCATAAGCCTTTGTCAGATCTCTGCTGTTATGACCGATCTCACTTCTGATCTGTGCCTTCTCCTTTTCGGAATCAAACCTGGTAACAACTTCCTTTGCGACATCGTTGACCTTTTTCATCAGATCATCGACCATATCATTGACTTTCTTTTCGAAATCACCATTTCTGTTTTCAGACATTTTCTTCTTCCTTTCCGACTCTACCAAGCAGAGTCATGATTATTTCCATAATAAGTGCATTGTCCTGCTCCTCTTTTACAAGAGTGATAATACCGGAGACAATGACGACCGCATACTGATGCGGATGAAGCAGGGAAAGATCACCGGTTGATATACCTTCCTGCAGCAGTTTTTCAAGTCCGGCAATGGAAGCATTGCGTGCTTCTTCCATGGAACGGCTGATCAGTGGAGTCAGATCGACATCTTCCCCCTTTCCTTTGAGCTGATTGTGAAGTCTGGCAAAGGACGCAATGCAGTTTTCAATATACTGATTGAGTCTTTCATCAAACCCTGGACGATCCATGGATGCTTTCATCATTTCGTTGAATGCTTCGTTATATTTCTCACAGATGGCATCAATGACATCATCCTTTGACTTGAAATAGTAATAGAACAGGCCTTTCGCCACATCCAGTTCCTTGACGATGGAGTTGATGGTTGTATCGACAATACCATTCTCCTTGAACAGTTTCTCAGCGGCATCCATGAACTCATTCCGTCTTTCTTCTTCTTTATCCGGCATGCACGCCCTCCTTTCATCATTATTATACATCCTATTGACCGTCGGTCAATAGTTATGAATATATCTTTTGACCTATGGTCAAAAGATTCTTATGTTATAATGGTTGCATGCAGTTAAGGTGTCCGATCTGCGGGAAACCGCTTGTCAGAATTGAAAGAAGCGCTGTGTGTGAAAACAGACACAGTTTTGATTATGCAAAACAGGGTTATATCAATCTTCTGATCAGACAGTCCGTTGATCATGGAGATAATAAAGCCATGGTACAGGCACGTACCGCTTTCCTTCATAGTGGCAGTTATGAGTTTTTGAGAAATACGATCTGCCAGATCATTCAGGAAGAACCATGTAACACATTGGCTGACCTTGGATGTGGGGAAGGATATTATACCTCTTCCTTTCCTATACAGGAAAAATATGGCTTTGATATGTCAAAAGAGGCTTTGAAGTATGCCGCAAGAACAGATCGTTCTTCGCAGTATACAGTAGCATCCATTTTCCATCTGCCACTGCCGGATGACTCCATGGATGTCTGTGTAACATGCTTTGCCCCTTTTGCGGATGCAGAAATACAGAGGGTACTCAAGCCGGGTGGAAGATTCATCTTCGTATCCCCTGCTCCTTATCATTTATATGAAATGAAACAGGCTCTTTATGAACATCCATATGAAAACACTGTTGAGAATCTGGATACTACTATGGAATTACTGGATGAAAGAATCATCACACAGAAATTCACAGCCGATCACAACACACTGATGGCATTGTTTGAAATGACACCATACGTACATCGTACAAAAAAAGAAGATATCGAACGTCTGGCACAGAAGGAATCCATGGAAATTACAGCTTCCTTTGTTGTGCGGACCTACCGGAGATAACATGAAGCAAGTTGAAGAAAGATATATTCTGAAAATACTTTCCTTTCTTGAAAGAGGAAGCTATTTTACAAAGCAGCAGATGCTTTCCTGGCTGAAACGTCATCCTGGCAATTGGTGTATGGAAGAAGACGGATATGGGTATCAGTACTGTCTGATTTCCTATCCTCTGACATCTCTTTCCCAGCCATATCTGGATCCGGAAAAAACTGTCCTGCTTGTATTCGATGGTGATACCGTCATCGCAGATATTGCCACCGTCAGTACCAGAACAGATGACCTTCTGCACGATGATGAAATCAGTGATGCCATCATGGATATTGATACATGGGTGCAGTCTTGTCTGTATGTCATGAAGACAGCCTTTGCCCACCACACTTCCTTTCAGAAAAAGGATTCTGTGGCATGTATCATCTGTAATGCCTACGTTACGCACAGCTATCGCAGAAAAGGAATCTTTACCGCCATGATGCAGATGGTCAGAGACCACTGTGTCCGTTTCAGCCATAACACAATCACCTTGTTTCAAACAATCAGTCTGGATCCTGATATTGCATGTTATGGACCTGACGCAAGTGATGAACCATACTACTATTCCATGGAACAGGATGAGCCAAAACGTATTCTCAATGCAGAAATCATCCAGCATCTTGACTTTGCGGCAGTTCAGCTGGAACATGGAGAAGAAGATACCCTGTCAGATGGCACTTTCATCTGGTATGGAATCAAAGCCGAACGTATTACAATTGTGGAAAGAAACAGCGATACTCTGAATCTTTCATGAAAGGAAACCCATGGAAACAAAAAATCATACAAAACCACCATCTCGAAAGAAATCCAGACCTGTATTTTATCTGATGATCCTGGTGGGATTTCTGTTTCTGACAACCGCCTGTTTTTTCGTCTTTAACCGATGGAAAATCATCATCACAATCAATGGAGATTCTCAGACGCAGATTGAATACAAAGATACATATCAAGACAAAGGAGCCACTGCCATATACCGCAGCAGCCTGTTACCTTTCATTCAGAAAGATGTCAAAGTAAACATTGATAAAAACAGTGTCAATACAGAACTGCTGGGTACTTATACCGTCATTTACAAAGCAGAATATAAAAATGTAAAAAACGAAGCATCGCGTACAGTAAAGGTAGTAGATACAACTCCTCCACAGCTGACACTTGTTGAAAATCCCGACTCTTATACACCTTATAACCATGAATATGAAGAGGAAGGCTATCAGGCAATTGATAATCACGATGGAGATCTGAGTGAGAAAGTCGAACGAACAGTCAAGGATGATGAAGTCATCTATACGGTAAAAGATACCAGTGGCAATCAGGCAAAGAAGAAACGGAAGATCCGCTATGATGACCGCAAAGGTCCTGAAATCAGTTTCCCGGATGGAACAGATCTCATCCTTTATAAAGGCACTGCATTTACGGATTCCTATACAGCCATCGATGACTGTGACGGAGATGTCACATCACTTGTCAAAGTAGAAGGCGATGTGGATGTCAATACCTGTGGCACCTATGTCCGTGCCTATACGGTATCTGACAGCCATGGTAATACAACTTCCCTCAACCGTAACATCACGATCCGGATGCGGCCGATCAACAACCCGTCTTCATCAGATGGTCCAAAAACAATCTTTCTGACATTTGATGATGGTCCGGGAGAATCCACAGGCAGACTGCTTGATATCCTGGATCGGTACAATGTCAAAGCCACCTTCTTTACAACATCCATGTATGGTTATACCGATTATATCGCTCAGGAAGCACAGCGTGGTCATACGGTATGTGTTCACACATATTCACACAACTATGCATCCATCTATCAGAATACGGATGCATACTGGCAGGACTATGAAGCTCAAAAGAGTATCATAGAACAGCAGACCGGTTCATCCAATAACCTGTTCCGTTTCCCTGGAGGTTCCTCCAATACCGTATCAGCCAACTACAGCAGTGGCATCATGTCAAAGCTTGTCGAACAGTCCTATGAAAAAGGTCTTGTCTACTTTGACTGGAATGTATCCAGTGGGGATGCTGGCGGCAGTACCGATACCAATGTCATTATTGATAACATCAGAAACGGTATTTCCCGTAATACGGCTGCTGGCGTTCCTTCCATCGTTCTTCAGCATGACTATAAACCTTATACCGTTGATGCGGTGGAACCTGTGATTGTGTGGGCGCTGGAAAACGGTTATACATTCAAGGCATTATCTGATACATCCTATTACGTTCATCATGGAATCAACAACTGAACTAAGGCGCAGAATCAGCTCTGTGCCTTAGTTTTCGTGCATGACGAGATTGTAATCTGAGTCGTAGTGCAGACCGATATCCACAGCAAGTCTTTGATTGATCTTTTCCAGAAGTTCATGATATTGACGATAGGACGAAGAAAGAATCATCATATTCTTCAGAAATACATCGTGGTAGCCATAATCCTGCAGCTGTTTCATCAGCTTCCTCTGTGCTCTGTATACCGGATGATACCTCATAAAGAAACTGTTTCTGCGTTTGGCACCAGCAATCGTCTGCTGTTTCAGTTTCTCATAATCCTCATCATTCATCTGTAAGAGTCTTTGCATCCGCTCATTCGCCTGTTTCACCATGGATTCAATCGACTGCCGTGGGATCAGTTCTGTTGAGACTCTCAACAGGAATGGAATATGAATCCTGGTATGATCCCAGAAGGAAATGATGTTGGCATATGCCTGCTGCTGTTCAATGGTTTCGATTTTCCCCTGCAGATATGGCATGAAATGATACAGGAAATATGTACCATAATAGCCGGGTACACTATCCAGTATTGCCTGCCCGATCGTTTCATAGTCAATACAGGTTTCAGCCTGTTGAATCTCACCATGTTCAATCAGCCGTTTCAGCGCTTCGATCTGTTTTTGATGAAGTGCATGCTCTTTCTGTTTTTCTTCCAGTATTTTCTGCAGGATTTCTTTTTTCTCCCCTTTCAGTAAAGCACGGATATCCACAATGGATATACCGAGTTTACGATACACAGAAATACGCCTTAGAATCTGCACATCTTCACTTGTATAACAGCGGTATCCATTCTCTTCTTTCCTGACATGGATCAGTTTCTGCTGTTCGTAGTATTTGATTGCCCGTGCGGATAATCCTGTTTCTTTCATGACTTCTTTCATCTGCATATATCTAACTCCGTCAACTGCCCGGCAATGAATTGCCAGGCTTGAAGAGAATGATCTGAGGATCA
>JAEDEK010000018.1 GCA_016293365.1 Bulleidia sp.
ATCATGATAATTGATGGAAAGATCTTCATTATTGTCAATCATACGTTACCTCCTTTTGAAAACCAGATCACATCGTTGTCATCTACTGTAAAGACCAGGATGTGCTGCCTTGCCAGATCCAGTACGGAAAGAAAAGTCGCAATAAACATCGGTGTATCATGCACATCCTCCAGCAGCCTTTCAAACGGGAATGTCTTCGGCAGTGAACCAAGTCTTGCCCGCACTTCCAGTTCCCTGTCTTCCATCGAGACTTCATGTACGGTAAAGCTCGATTCAGCAGGAACAGAAAGACGCAGTCGCATCATAGCCCGTTTCATTGCCTTCTGCAGATCATACGCATTGCCTCTGACCGGTTTGACCATTCCTTCATCCTTCATCCACTCATCCACTATACCGGATACCGGATGTGACATTCTGTCCTGGCGTGACTCGAACATCTGAGACAGTGAAACGGATACTTCCTTGAACTGCTGGTATTCCAGAAGTCTTCTGACAAGTCTTTCCTTTGGATCTTCTTCATATGTATCATCCAGTGTTTCCTGGCTTTTACCCGGCAGCATCTTTCTTGACTTGTATTCAATCAATGTTGCCATCTCCAGCAGATATTCACCGGCAATTTCCAGATGCAGTCTCTCCATCCCTTTCAGGTAGGCAATATACTGATCTGTCAGCACATTCATATCCAGATTCAGCAGGTCCAGCTGTTTTTCCTGAATCAGATGAAGCATCAGATCCAGAGGCCCGTCAAATGTATCTATCGTAACCTTGAATTCTTCCATAATGCCGTCATTATAACAGAATTCCTGTACAAATTGGACATGTAACGGCATGAATCATACCGGATCCAACATGGAATGACGGAAACCGGATACACATTGAATGTATAATTGTTACATCAAAGAAACAGGAAAACGATCACAATTGTGATCTGCGATGACAGCTCACTTGTCACCCGACAGATCACAGAATATCTGCATGCCTATATGCAGACAATCCCTACATCACTGCAGCTGTATTCCTATTCCGATGGGCATTCACTCATTTCCTCCTTCCAGAAAGGAAACGACTTTGATATCTGCTTCCTTGATATTCTGATGCCTGGTTTTTCAGGGATGGAAACAGCACGTGAGATCCGGCATTTCAATACACATACCAGAATCATCTTTCTGACTTTCTCCCCGGAATATGCTCTGGAAAGCTATGAAGTGCGTGCATATGACTATATTCTCAAACCGGTCACACCGGAACGGCTGAATCGGCTGATGAACGAAGTGCTGAAAGAAATCGAACATACTGATGGAACCGGCATTGTTGTAAGAAGTGATGAAGGTGTGCAGATGCTGCTGTTAGCCAATATCATCTATGTCGAAGCCATGGAAAAAAAGACCGTATACCATCTGTATCCGGAAGGAACTGTCACATGCAAGGAAAAGTTTGCGGAAGTCTGCAGCAGACTGAACAGAGAAGGCATGTTTCTGCAGACACACAGATCCTATGTGATCAATCTCAACTATGTCGATCGTATCAAAGAAAATGACATCCTTCTTTCCTGTCAGGAAAGAATACCGATTGCCCAGGGCAGAACAAAAGAAATCCGGCAGGCTTATCTGTCGTTTCAGATGGAGGACAGAACATGATGGAACTGTTGACTGTTCTTGAACCTGTGTGTTATGTACTGCTGCTTGTATACGGTACATTTCTCTCCATCCGTTTTGCCTGTGGAACACTGCATCCGGATCGTTTTCCTGCAGTCATGACATTCCGTCTGATTGCTTTATGCATCCAGGGAATTGTATACTTCAGCTTCGGATATTTGTGTGTGAAAAACTGTATCCGGTATTGACACATCTTCCACTTCTTCTGCTTCTTGTCCTGTATTTCCATGTCCATGCCGGTCAGGCATTCATCAGCATCATGATCTCGTATTTCTGCTGTCAGCCACCATGGATGATTGCTCTGGCAGTACAGTATTTCACTGGTTCCTCAACTGCATCCATTCTTGCTCATACAACATCTCTGCTTGTTTTTTTACCTGCTGTACTTTCATACCGGTGATATTGTCGCCTCGCTTCTTCAGGAATCCAGAAAATCACTGCTTTTATTCGGTATCCTTCCTGCCTGTTATTACATCTTTGATTATGTGACAACCGTATATACAAATCTGATGTATGACTCTTCTGCGGTCATGGCAGAGTTTCTTCCCACCGTTATGGTGCTGTTCTACATTGTATTCATCGCTTTGTATCATCGTCAGATGCAGCCAGCCAATCAGCTGGAAATGGATAACCTGATTCTGTCCACGCAGACCCAGCATGCTTCCAAAGTCATTGAAAATCTGAGGGAAACATAGCTGCAGGCAATACGCTACAGACACGACCTGCGCCACCATGTCAGTTTTCTGAAAAACTGTCTGGAAAACGGACAGTCTCAGAAAGCCATTGATTATCTTGCTCAGGTACAGGATGATATTGAAGCCATCACACCCGTCAGATCTGCAGAAACGAAACAGCTGACCTTATCTTTTCTTACTTTATGGGAAAAACAGAACAGAGAGGCATCAGTTTCAGAATCAACGCACAGATTCCTGCTGTGCTGCATCTTTCCGATACGGATCTGTGTTCCATTCTGTCCAACAGCCGGGAAAACGCAATGCCTGCATGTCAGGATATCCCGGATGAAGAAAACAGAATGATCAGCTGTCGTGTATACATCAAAAATGACAAACTGTGTCTGGATATCAGAAATACATTTGCGAAAAAGCCTGTCTTCAACAACGGCATCCCGATCAGCAGTCATCCAGGACATGGACTGGGAGTCAAAAGCATTCTTTCCATCGTTGAAAAGCATGGCGGTGTATATCAGTTTTCCATCCATGATGATACCTTCATCTTTCAGGCTTCCATCTGATCAGATCCATCGTTACACAACCGGTCTGTAACAATGACCGGTTTTTTACCTGAATCAATACACTTCTGAACATACATTCTTTCTGCAGTCTGTAGGTACATCATATCAAACAGGTTCAGCTGTATTCCGTTTTGATATACACATCACTGCAAATGTTTTCAATGGACATGAAAAAACTCACCAGGATTGCCCTGATGAGTCTATTAAGATGATTACTGTACATCGTGCCGGCTTTGCCATTCTCCCTGTGCAAACATGCCGGTCACTCTGGCACATGCAACAGAAGTACCCTGCGCCTGTTTCCATGTCCCATCCTCAAATACATCCACACCCTGTATCATACTGTAGGAAGCAGGATTTCCTTGCCCGTCAAGTGCCCCCACACAGATGACTTTCTGATATCCGGCAGGATACAGAATACCCTTACTGTCTCCGATATTGCCGGATGCACTGATCATGATGATGCCTTTGCGATCTGCACGCTGAATGACTTCATGCAGTTCTCCACTCTCCGGGATGGAAAATGCCATGCAGATCAGATCAGCATCATGCACATCGATGCAGTCCTGAAGTGCCGAAACGACAAGATCTGTTACCTTTGGATCTGCACAGCTGACTTTCAGTGGTATCAGCGTACAGTCCGGGGCATAGGACAGGATGATTTCTGCAAGCATACTGCCATGCCCCCTGTCATCTGTTGTATCATCATTGCCTTCAATGTAATTATGGCCGGAAACAATATTTCCATCGACATATTTCAGTCATTGAAAAACACAGAACAGATATCAGTCCAATCAGGAATGCCATCATCACTTTGGCTGTATTTCTTCCGGTCATAATCATGCACCTCCTTTCACTGCATATTTTGAGTAATTGTAGTCTAACACGAAAGAAAAACAGAAATTTTGTACGGGTATGAGTTGTTGCTGAGAGGGAACGAAAAAAGCAGAAGTGAACATTCACCTCTGCTGATCAGTTTATTTTGCAACGATGTTGACGATCTTACCAGGAACAACAATCACCTTTCTGACTTCCAGTCCTTCCAGGTTTCTCTGAACTGCTTCCTGTTCAAGTGCGATGGACTCGATTACCTTCCGATCTTCATCCTTGCTGACTTCAATGGTTGTTCTCAGCTTACCGTTGATCTGTACCGCCATCTTGACCGTATTCACAACAAGTTTGGATTCATCTGCTGTCGGCCATGCATCATAGCTCATATCCTCTTTGCCTGTGATCATCTGATTCATTTCTTCACAGACATGTGGTGCAATCGGATACAGCAGGCGGATGAAGGAAACAAACATATCACGATTGACCTTACCAAGCTTATATACATCGTTGATGAAGATCATCATCTGAGAAATCGCCGTATTGAAGTTCAATGACTCATAATCTTCTGTAACCTTCTTAACTGTAAAGTTGAAGGAATAGTCCAGTTCAGGTGTTGCTTCATCACAGAGCATACCTGCTTCATTGACTCTCCATACTCTCTCCAGCCACTTTCTTGCGCCATCCATACCCTTTGTGGACCATGGTTTGGAGGAGTTCAGTGGTCCCATGAACATTTCATAGAGTCTGAGTGCATCGGCACCATGAGATGCGACAAGTTCATCCGGATTGACAACATTACCAAGAGACTTGGACATCTTGATGCCGTTTTCACCAAGAATCATACCCTGATGATAGAGTTTTCTGAACGGTTCATCATTGAATACGACACCACAGTCTCTGAGTACTTTGTACCAGAAACGGGAATACAGCAGATGCAGTACGGCATGTTCTGCACCACCAATATAAAGATCTACCGGCATCCAGTGTTCAATCAGTTTCGGATCAGCCAGAGCTTCATTGTTGTGAGGATCCAGATATCTCAGGAAATACCAGCAGGAGCCTGCCCACTGCGGCATTGTATTTGTTTCACGCTTTCCTTTTACGCCATCAATTTCAACATTCAGCCATTCAACTGCATTGGCAAGTGGAGATTCACCGTCTTCACTTGGCTGATAGTTTGTTACTGCAGGAAGTTCCAGAGGCAGATCATCTGTGGAAACAGTCTTCATTGTGCCGTCTTCCATATGGATGATCGGGATCGGTTCACCCCAGTAACGCTGTCTGGAGAACAGCCAGTCACGCAGTTTATACTGTACTTTTGCATGACCACAGCCGTTTTCTTCCAGCCATCTGATCATTGTATCAATAGCTGTCTGCTTATCCATGCCATCCAGGAATCCGGAATTGATATGAACGCCGTCTTCTGTCCATGCTTCTGTTTCAATGTTGCCGCCTTCCAGAACCGGAATGATTTCAAGACCGAACTTTTTCGCAAATTCATAGTCTCTGGTATCATGGGCAGGTACTGCCATGATGGCACCTGTTCCATAGCTTGCTAATACATAGTCGGAAATCCAGATCGGAATCTTCTTTCCATTGACTGGATTGATGGCATAGGCACCTGTGAATACCCCTGTCTTATCCTTGTTCAGATCTGTTCTTTCCAGATCAGACTTTGTCGCACATGCCTTCTGGTATGCTTCTACTGCATCTTTCTGTTTTTCTGTTGTAATGGAATTGACAAATGGATGTTCTGGAGACATGACACAGTATGTAGCACCAAACAATGTATCACATCTTGTTGTATAGACTGTAAATACCTTGTCAGTACCGTCAATGTGGAAATCCACTTCTGCACCGGTTGACTTGCCGATCCAGTTTTTCTGCATTTCCTTTGTGGATTCCGGCCAGTCGACCTGATCGAGATCAGCAAGCAGTTCTTCTGCGTAGGCAGTGATCTTCAGCACCCACTGTCTCATGTTTCTGCGTACAACCGGATTACCATGTTCACTCTTACCGTCAGTGACTTCTTCATTGGCAAGAACAGCCTTTTCTGCAGGGCACCAGTTGACAGGCATTTCTGCAACATATGCCAGTCCCTTATTGTAAAGCTGCAGGAAAATCCACTGTGTCCACTTGTAGTATTCCGCATCACATGTGCGGATTTCTCTATCCCAGTCATAGGAGAAACCAAGTGCCTTCAGCTGATCACGGAAATGATCGATATTGGCATAGGTAAATTCTCCAGGATGATGACCGGTTTTGAGTGCGAACTGCTCTGCCGGCAGACCGAAAGCATCAAATCCCATCGGATGCATGACATTGAAGCCCTGCATGCGTTTCATTCTTGCCATGATATCCGTTGCGGTATAGCTTTCTGGATGACCTACATGAAGGCCCTGTCCACTTGGATACGGGAACATATCCATGACGTAGTACTTCGGTTTTGAAAAGTCATAGGCATCTGTTTTATACGTGCTGTTTTCTTCCCAGTAATTCTGCCACTTTTTTTCAATGGTCTTATGATCGTACATATCATTTTCCTCCTGTATAAAATAAAAAACGTCCAGATCATCTGTCTAAGGACGTCTATCATCAACGCGGTACCACCTTAGTTCATATATCAATCTGATATATGCCCTTCATTATCAGCATATAACGCATGCACTGCGGCTACTCGCAGGGTGAGTCACTGGTTTTCCCGCTCCGGATTTCACCTGTATTCCGTCTCTCTTTACCGGGTAATGCAGCTACTGGTCCTGTTCCACGTAACGCATCTATCTTATCACAGCACAACTGTTTTGAAAACAGCTTCTTTTTTCTGTTTTCTGGATTATACTGTAGTCTGTGAAATGAGGTAAACAGTATGAAACGACCACTGATCGCAATCAGCGCAAGAAACCAGACAGCCAATCCCGATAATCCGATCCGTTCGGATAACAGTTCCTATTTTGAATATGTCAGTGTAGGTGGCGGCCTTCCATGCATCGTCTTTGTCACAGATGAAGCGGAAGCAGATCAGATCGCAGATACATTTGACGGCCTTCTTCTAAGTGGCGGAGAAGACTGTGATCCTGCTTTATATGGTGAAGAAAATACAAAATCAGAAGTCATCGATTCTGACATTGAACACAGCGATATCCTGCTATACAAAGCTTTTCAGAAAGCCGGAAAACCGGTCCTGGGAATCTGCCGTGGCGTTCAGATCATCGCTGTATGTGAAGGCGCAAAGCTCATTCAGGACATCCCGGATGAATTCCACCTTCAGCATGCACAGAATCAGATGGATCCCCCACTTGGCAAAGACAAGACATGCCACAATGTAGTCTTTACAGATGGTACACGGATCGGTACACTGATGGGAAAATGTCACCCAGTCAATTCCTATCACCATCAGGCACTCCGTACATGCCCGACAGGATTCATGCTGAGTGGTGTCAGTGAAGATGGAATCATCGAAGCCATCGAAAAAGATCATGTCATCGGTGTTCAGTGGCATCCTGAACGCCTGCTCCATGATCCGCGTCATCTTTCCATTATTCAGAGTTTCATTGAAGAATGCTCATCTTGTTAAACCGGACAGATCCTCCACGATATAATCGGGGTGGATTTTTTCATTCATGCCCTCGTTGACAATGGACCTGCCTTCCGTGACATAGACAGTCGTCATGCCTTTGTGAATGCATGGGACGATATCCCTGTGAAACGATGTACCCACCGCAACAATCGAGGAAGGATCCGCATTCAGATACCGGATGACCATATCCAGATACAGCGGAGATCCAATGCCGAAATGAATGGCATCGGTTCCACTGGCATGTTCCAGCATGGTCACAACTGCACCATTGCCGATCATCTTCTGACTGTCAACTACCTGTCTTTGACGGTCGTCCACACTGACAAGAATTCCGCCATCTTCAATCATCGCATTGATTTCACAGTAATCCTCATAATTGAGACCTCTGTCCATCCCGATGAAAATAAAATCCGGGTGCAGTCTGTCAATCACATATCCCGCTTTGTTGACAGCCTCCTTCACTCCTTCTCCACCAATGAGGGCCGCCCTGTTCTTTTCACCATAACGGGAAGAAAGAAAATCCACTGCCGCCATGGAACTGGTATACAGATTGGCATGACGGAAGACAGTAAAGCCTGCCCTGCGCATTTCCACGATGACCTTTTCTCTGGATTTACCACTCTGCTGGCTCATCACCGCAAATGGAACCTGCTGTCGGTAAAGCAGATCCAGAAGTTCTACAGCTCCCTTTTTCGGACTGCCGTTTCGAATCAGACAGTCCATTGTAAAAAGATATATACTTTTCATCATACGATAATTCTATCAAACCTTCCCAAGGGAATGGAAGAGTATGGTATCATTATTTTCATGCAGAAGAATACAGTAACAAAGATTCTGATTGTCATCCTGTCATGCCTTGTTGTGATCGGTGGTATGGTAGCAGATGCACTATGGCTTGCCCCTGATAGACTCAATATCAGACAGGAAACAATCGCAGATGAAAAGATACCGGAATCCCTGAATGATCTGAGGATCTGTTATTTCACGGATCTGGACTATGGGCTTTTTGTCGATGAACAAAGAGTGATTAAAATCACAGAACAGATCAATGCAGCCGGGGCTGATATTGTCATCTTTGGAGGTGACCTGTACGAGGATACCATCACACCGGATGAAACAGGAAATGCCATCCTGACCTCTGCCCTTGCTTCCATCCAGGCACCTTATGGCAAGTTTGCCGTATATGGTGACCATGACAATGACACCCCTGAACATCAGGCAATGATTGATGCCATCTATCATGCAGCAGGATTTGAAGTCATCAATGATGCATCTTTATCTCTTCACAAAGGAACATCCGCTTCGATTACACTGGTGGGATTGAACCATGGAATGAATGAACCTGCTGATATCCAGAGTGCCTATGCAAATGTATCCGCCAACAACCTTGTTCTGACTGTATGTCATACACCGGACAGCGCTGATCTTGTTCCTGCTGACCTGACAGACTACATGCTTGCCGGTCACTCTCATGGCGGACAGGCGAATCTAGGCTTCATCGCTCTGGATACACCCGCCATGGCAGTCAGCTATCTAGCCGGAAAACATCAGATCCGCGAATCCTTTTTCCTGGATATCTCCAGTGGTGTTGGAACAACGATTAAAAATGTACGGTTCATGACGGGAAATGAAATTGTTATCTATCGATTCGTGCATCACACAACACAGAACGACGAAAGTAAAACGACAGAATGATCGATTTCTGTCGTTTTTTACTGTTTCTGACCGTTCAGCAGTTTTTCATAGAAACAGATGGATGAAAATGAGGAATCGATTATACCATGTACAGTCGGTGCAAAATGCATGACACTGCATCCGACATGTATGTCCTTTGGATGTGTCAGTGCCATACGATATGGAATGATTGGCACAAGATGATCAGAGGCATACAGTGCATTCACAATCCGATCATACAGTTCATGGTTCATCGGCCAGTCGGTAAAACCGGACTGTCTGTCGGTTTCCTGTAATACAATCCCTGCCTTCTGTCCCTTTTCGCACAATGCCCTGATATCCTTTTCAACAAGATCGTCGGTCTGATCAAATACCGTAACAGTATCCCCATCATGTATGATGTGTGGATAGAACAGCTGTGTGAAACCCGGGATCTGACGGATCAGACTTTCTGCTCTGGCCTTCCATGAAATACCGGATGTTTTCACATGCAGCGCTGAACAGATTACCTGAAGCTGCATTACTCTTTCTTCTGTTTTCTGTAATGGAGCAATGGTCTTTGGTTTCTGTTCCACAAGCCAGTCATATTCATCCGTATCCCCTGTGATCTGCAGTGTTGTTTTCGAAAGAGATCCGATACCAACTAGAGCACATAACGGATATGGCTGTGAAAGATTCAGAAACCCTGAATCATCCACGATCACACCATAGTATGGATCACCGGATGTTTTCATACGGTACAGAATTTCCTCATTCAGTTGACAGTTTTCAGATACACGCAATACCTCAAATGCATTGGCAGGACATTGATTTGTTGAAAAAAGACACGCGCAGGCATGCATGAATGCGGAAAATGTCTGTTCCTGATAGAAGACAAACAGAAGTTTCCGTTGTGATCTGACAGCACCACGCCAGACAAGAAACGGGATACCTGAACTCTCATCCTTTTCAAACGCAATCGCAAGATCCGGCCAGCGGATGGCATATTCCTGATCGTACAGAAGGCATTCCTTCCGATGAGGCAGAATACATCCATTTTCAGATACGTCCATATGAACATGTTTCAGCTTTGGACTGTTTCTCTGGTTCAGAAGAATCAGACAGGATATGCCTGTACATACCACAGCACATCCAAGAATCCATGGCAGTACAGTCATAGGGAATCCTCCCATCCATAGGATGAACGGTCATTCAGAAATGCCGGTGCTTCAATCCTTGTTTCCCCGGACTTTTTCTTCTGAAATTCAAGAAGAACGGTTTTTGCCTGTCTGTTTTCTGCGGCATAGGCAACCCGCATGCGGTTGCAGAAAAATCCATACTGTCGGGCACAGGTAAAGACACGAAACAGATCCGTCGGACGGTATACCATGTCAAATCTGCCGTTATCTTTCAACAGCCTTCTGACATTGGAAAAAAGATCATCCAGACACAGGTACTCCTGATGTCTTGCGGCGCGCAGATATCTGTTTTCATTTTTCAATTGTTCATTCTGCGTATGAAAATATGGAGGATTGCATACAATCAGATCAAATGGATCACTTTGAAATTCCTGCAGACGGGATACTGTAAAATGCATTTCCACTCGATTCAGTTCTGCATTGGCACGTGCTGTCTGAATTACTTCTTCAAAAAGATCAATCCCATGCATATAACATGGATGATGCTTTGCGGCATACAGAAGAAGTGCACCATTGTTTGTACCGATATCCAGAACACGGTCTTTGCGTCGAACATGCATGAAACAGCCCAGCAGTTCTGTATCACTGTTGGAATGAAACATATCCGGGTGCTGTAGAATCTGACAATCTGTTCCATGGAGATAGTCCATATGCATGTTTCCTTTCATCTGTGTTTTTCAGGTATTTCAAAATAGAACAGAGAACCTCTGTTGACATGGGATATGACACCATACCTGCATTCAAGTGTTTCAGCAATGGACTTGACGATTGCAAGTCCAAGTCCTGTGGAATTCATATTTCTGCGGAAGGTACGGCTGGATTTATAATAACGGTCCCAGATATACGGGATTTCCTCTTCCTTGATTCCCTCTCCCTGATCTTCCACCTCAATGCGGACGACATTATCCATCCTTTTTTTATATGCACGGATGGTAATGGAATTTCCAGAAGGTGTATGTTTGATCGCATTGGACAGATAGTTCTGTATGACTCTTCCGATTTTGATGTCATCGATTACGACATACAGTTTTTCCGGCAGATCAACGTGCAGGATGATCCCTGCATTATGAATCAAGGTACGGTTCAGTTCGATGATTTCATTGATCCTTGCGCAAAGATCAATTTCCTCTTCATTGATTTCAATATTATCTGACTGCATGGCTGTCAGCTGATTCATATCATTGATCAGCATCGACAGGTATTCGGTTTCCCGGATGATGACATTCAGGTGCTTTTCTCTTTTTTCAGGTCTGTCACCGGAAATATCGCGGATCATTTCCGCATAGGCACGGATATCAGTCAAAGGTGTGCGGATATCATGTGAAAGATTGGCAATCAGATCACGCCGCAGGGTATCGATTTTCTGCAGCTGATGGTTGGCATGATTTAACGTGGAAGCAAGCTGCTGTGTTTCCGTAAAACTGCCACCTTCAAAATTTGCCGTATAGTCGGCATTGGCAAGTTTACCCGCTTCCTTCTGCATATTGACAATCGGCCGGGTAATCTTGCGGGAATAGAAATAGGCAAATGCCGAAGCCAGCAGCATAACAACAATGGTAAAGATAAAATACTGAGAAAGAAATACGGAATAGGCACTGTATACCGGATCCAGTGAGGTATTGACAAACAGGTAATATGTACTCAGTGGTGCATTGACCTTTGTCCCGTATACCATCATCTGATTATCAGTCACTGCAGACTCAAATGTCAGAGAAAAATCTGATCCGTTTTCATCCATCTGCTGACGGATGGTTTCCATGCTGTTGAGCTGCTGTGGTTTTCTGGATTCAGCCGCATTGAAAATACAGCCCACACCAAGGCTGTCCGCCTGGAAAATTATCTTGCCTTTTGTGTTGTACATGACAACACAGGCATTGTTACGAATGGTATCCTGAACCGCCTTTCCAATCTCTTCATCCGTAGCGTCACAGCTGAGATATTCAGCAATGTCTTCCGCAATATTCCGGATGGAATGCATTTTTACATTGCGGTAATAAGGACCGATAAAACCGATCTGCAGTACACCAAGGCTTACAACGATTCCTACGGATGCTGAAAAAAAGGCAAGCCAGAAACGGAATCGGATGCCATGAAGATCAGGCTTCAAACTTGTAACCCATTCCTCTGACAGTGACGATGTGTTCACGGTATGGACCAAGGTTTCTTCTGAGCATCTTGATATGTGTATCTACTGTTCTGTCATCTCCGAAATAATCGAAATTCCATACCTCTTCGAGCAGCTTCTGACGGCTCATTGCAACATTGGGATTCTGGACCAGATATAGAAGAAGATCGATCTCCTTCGGTGTCAGAGGAGCCTTTCTGCCATCTACTGTAACCGATCTGCCAGGTACATCGATTACAAGTCCTTCAAATTTCAGGATATCCTGCCCGCTGTGTTTTTTTCCTCTTTCCAGAATGACACGGATGCGTGCCATCAGTTCCTTTGGTGAAAAAGGCTTGACGACATAGTCATCCACCCCCAGTTCAAACCCGAACAGTTTATCATATTCCTCTGTACGCGCACTCAGAATGATAATCGGAGATTCCGATACTTTTCTGATTTCACGGCAGGCGGAAAACCCATCCAGACGTGGCATCATGACATCCAGAATAATGCAGTCATAATGACTGTTCTTTACTTTGTCGATGGCTTCAAAACCATCCTGTGCCTCATCGGCATCATATCCGTTCAGTTCGGCATATTCCCTTACAACCTCACGGATGTTTTCTTCATCATCTACGATCAGTAATCTTGTCATCGACATGTCTCCTTCCCTGTAGTTCTGATATCTTCGGCAATCAGATATCCTTCCTCAGTCATTTTAGCACGAAAAATGATATAACTGCCCCTTGTTAGTATTGAATTGTATTTCATGTACTGCAGCGGCATGATCCGCATCTGCAGGGATGCAGTTTCATCCGCTATTGTGCAGAACGCCATCATGCTTCCTTTTTTCGTTCTGTGTTCATGGATGGAAGTAATCTGAGCAAAACTGCTGACCTGTCCGATTCTTCCTTCAAAGTAACTCAAAGATGGAAGTGTGATCCCACATGCCTGTCTGATTGCTGCAGTTCTGGATGGCCCAAGGGTAAACCCGAATACCTTCCTCTCTGCCTCATTTCTGACTTCCGGATCCTCCGCCTTTCTGATAATGGCAGGAGGAGATATCAGTGTCAGGTCAATGCGCATGACACCGTTTCTTTCGATTCTGACCAGATCACTGTATCTCATGACATCATCCAATGCCTCTTTCATGGTCAGTCTGTTATAGTCAAATACATCCAGTGCCCCACCATCAATCAATGCCTCCAGATTGGAACGGGTGACTCTATACATGGAAATTCTTGTCACAAAGTCAACGAAGTCCTGATACGGACCGTTTTTCTCACGCTCTTCGATAATACATGAGGCAACCTGAGACCCGATGGAGGAAACCGTCTGAAACGGTAATGTGATGGATGCTTCATCATGAATGCAGGACAGTCTGGAAACATTGACATCCGGATAACAGATGGTAATCCTTCTTCTACGGCATTCGTCAATATACTGTCCTGTCTTTTTCTGATCTCCGATACAGCTGTTGAGCAATGCGGTATAGAAATGCAGAGGATAGTGTGCTTTCAGCCATGCCAGCTGACAGGCGATCTGCGCATAGGCTACCGCATGCGATTTATTGAAACCGTATCCTGCAAACTGTTCAATCAAAGCGAACAGTTTTTCACCAAGAAGTGCAGAATGTCCGTTTCTCATACATCCATTCAGGAATTCCCCCTTCATGGACTGCATCACCTGCATGTTCTTTTTGGAAATGGCACGTCGGAGTATATCTGCCTTAGCCAGTGTGAACCCTGCCATGATCTGTGCACATTCCATGACCTGTTCCTGATAGATCATGATACCGCATGTGTTTTTCAGAACCGGAATCATCTGTGGACATGGGTAGACAATCTTGGAAGGATCTGCCCTGCCGGCAAGATATTCTGAGATGTGCATGGAGGAAGATGGACGGTACAGTGCCATCGCACAGGCAATATCTTCCATGCAGGAAGGTTTCATCTTTCTTAAAAGACTCTTCATTCCTTCCGATTCAAACTGGAAAATACCGGTCGTATCTCCATGTGAAAATACACTGCATGTTTCTGCGTCACATAAATGGATACGATCAGGATGGAAGGAAGGATTCTCTTTCTGAATCTCTTTTACGATTTCATCAATGATGGTCAGATTCCTGAGCCCCAGGAAGTCCATTTTGATTAAACCTCTTTCTTCCAGGTATTCCATTGTAAACTGACTTGTCAGCAGATCTGAATTGAGCATGACGGTCGGTACAATCTGCTGCAGATTCACACCGGACATGATGATACCTGCAGCATGGATGCTTTCATGGCGTGGCAGTCCTTCGATCTGCAGTGCCATATTGAACAGCTGCTGATAGACAGAGCGTGAATGAACCATGTTACGGAATCTGCTTTCCTGTCTGAATGCAGTGGTAAGATCCATCTTTGCCCTGTTTGGAATCAGTTTTGTCAGGCTGTCGATTTCCCTTTGGCCAATGCCCATTGCTTTTCCCACATCACGGATTGCAGCACGGGCACCGAATGTTCCGAAGGTAATGATGCTGCAGACATGATCTCTGCCGTATTTCCGAGCGACATACTGAATGATTTCCTCTCGGCGGTTATCCGGTATATCGGTGTCGATATCCGGCAGAGATACTCGCTGAGGGTTGAGAAAACGTTCAAACAGCAGACCGTATTCCATTGGATCCACCATTGTGATGCCAAGACAGTATGCTGTCAGTGATCCTGCCGCACTGCCTCGACCAGGACCGATATTGATACCGTTTTTCCGGCCATATCGGATGAAGTCATATACAATCAGAAAATAATCCGCAAATCCCATCTGACAGATGATATCCAGTTCATACTTCAGGCGGTCAATATAGGATTGTGGAGGCTGATTCTGTGTTCTTTTTTTCAGACCTGCATAGGCAAGAGAGCGAAGATAGGTTTCAGCACTGACGCCCTGCGGCAATGGAAAAGCAGGCAGTCCTGCCTTAGGCAGCTGATAATCTGCATGACACATGGCAGCAAGTTCATCTGTACGTTTCAGATCATCGCTTTCATAAAGAGCAGCCATCTGGGAAGGTGAAAGCAGCCATCTGCCCTGAATATTGGGCAAAGAAGAATCGGATAATGGAAGACCTGTGCGGATTGAAGTAAGGACACGTAATGTGGAAGCATCTTCCCGTTTGAGGTAATAGATCCGGTTCAGCGCAACCGTACGGATTCCATTTTTCTGACAAAGCCGTTTCAAAACGGCATTCCTTTTTTTCCAAAGGCTTGCTTCCTGATAGGAAAGTGCCATATCAAATGATGGAAGTTCCTGTTTCATAATGGAAAGTCTACGGTCTACTTCCTCATATCTTTCCTGAACCAGTTCACCATCCATCCATCCGCCTTCTCCATAGGCAATGATGATACATCCCTGTCCATAGCGGACCAGCTCATCAACAGTACACATCTGTTCCTTCTGCTGGGTGATCAAAGAGGAAAGTGTCATCATGTTCTGATACCCGCGGTTGTCCCGGCTTAAAAGAAGAAACGGTACTTTTTCACCATGATAATCGACATCGGTTTCCATCCCGATGATTCCATGAATCCCCTCTTTCGCACAGGCATGCAGAAAAGAAGCTGCTCCATAAAGTACATTATGGTCACACAGTGCACATGTATCATATCCCTGTTCCTTTAATGCCTGCATCAGTGCAGGCATACGGATCGTACTTTTCAGCAGCGTATAGCTGGAAGTAATACTCAGATGAACTGTCATACGCCTATTATATAACAAACCTTCAGGAATTATATTCTTTCCCATCCACAACTTTCCCACAATTGGGTGGTATAATAGCATTCGGGGTGAAAACCATGAAAATAGCTTATGTTACAGACAGTGGTACTGGAAAATCCATTGCCCAGCATGCCAAAGATGGCATTGTTTCCGTACCACTGCAGATCAGTGATGAAAACAGAACATGGCAGGACAGAGAAACTCTGTCTGTGGAGCAGATGATTGCCTTGCTGCATGAAGGTCATACTTTCACGACATCTCAGCCATCCTATGGTCTTGTAGAAGAATGCTTCTCCTCTTTAAAACAGCAGGGTGTAGATCTGATCATAGCTGTACCGATCTGCAATGGCCTGTCCGGAACCATTTCCACATTTACATCCATTGCTGAAAACCTCGATCTGAAGATCATCTGTGTCGACTGTTATGTCACAGCCGTATTACAGGACTATCTGATTCATCGGATCCGCCAGGCATTACAGGAAGGAATGGACCCTCTGGAAATACAGGTACTGTGCGATAAAATCATCACATCCGCAAATACACTGATTATTCCGGAAACCCTGGATCAGCTGATCCGTGGCGGAAGATTAACTCCTGTTGCAGCAAAACTGGGGAAACTGCTGAAAATCACCCCTGTTCTGCAGATCAGCAAGAAAACTTCCGGCAGAATTGATACACTCGATAAAGTGCGCACTTTCCGCAGAGCACTGTCACGTGCCATGGAGCAGATGTCTGTCGATCATGTCGGTGAAGAAGATGACTGGTCCATCACAATTGCCCATGTCGATCACCCTGATATGGCAGAAACACTGAAACAGCAGATGATGGAAAAATTCCCGAAAGCTGCCATTGATATTATTCCTCTTTGTTCCCCTGTTGCGGCACATACAGGTCTTGGCAGCATCTGCATTCAGTATTTCAGAAAATTCTGATTGTTCAGGAAAAGATACAGCGGAAAACTGTTTTTCCGCTGTCTGTTTTTATAGGGAGGTAACAGACAGAAATGTTAAAAAACGGGTATAAACCGGATCAGGATGATATTGTAGAAAAAAGAAAGAAACAGATCATCCGCAGAAACAGAATATTGAAAATTGCAGATGGAGTGATGATCTTCATCCTCTGTATCTATATGATCATAGGTACAGCCGGCATTACGCTGGTACGTAAACTGACAGATGATATTCCTTCCCTGGACCTGTCCAGGCTTAAAAGTGAGGAATCTACCATCATCTATGACGGTGATGACAACGTGATTACCGAGGTCGGTACCTATTACAGGCAGAACATCACCTATGAAGACTGCCCGGAATCTCTCGTCGATGCATTCCTTGCAATTGAGGATTCCCGCTATTTCACACATAACGGGTTTGATATTCCGCGTTTTTCCAAATCCATTATCAATACATTTGTACATGGTGATATGCAGGGCGGCTCCACTTTTACGATGCAGCTGGTCAAAAACTCCTACTTCTCCATTGAAGATGGACAGCAGAGTACGGAACGAAAGGCAACCATCCGTTACAAGGTACAGCAGATTCTTCTGTCCATGGAACTGGAAACAAAGATGGACAAAAAGGAAATCTTTGCGCTGTATATCAACAAGGTCAACTTCGGAGACAGAATCCGTGGTGTACAGAAAGCAGCACAGTATTACTTCGGAAAGAATGTCAGCGACCTTTCGCTGAGCGAATCGGCAATGCTGGCGGGCATTGTCAATCTTCCAAACCGCTATAACCCATACTATTATCTCGATTATGCCACAACGCGCAGAAACCAGGTCCTTTCCCTGATGGTGACCCATGGATATATCAGCCAGCAGGAATATGATCTTGCTTCTTCCATACGTGTGGAAGATCTGCTGAGTGGCGGCAAAAACATGAATACGGAAAACATGCAGCTTGCCGAATATACAGATGTCGTTCTGCAGGAAGCACTGGCTCTGACGGGAAAAGATCCGGTTCTGCATGGAATGGAAATCCATACTGCACTCAATCGGACAGTACAGAATACGATTGAATCCATCGAAGATGGATCCTATGGCATCAGTTTCAGCAATGATACGATGCAGACGGCAATCATCAGCATCGACAACACAAACGGTGAAATCATCGGTATCGGCGGTGGCAGAAACTACAATGGTGGTGCCATGCTTCTCAACCGGGCAACCTCCATGTACAAACAGCCGGGTTCCACCATCAAACCGGTTCTCAGCTATGCCCTTGCCTTTGAATATCTCGGATATTCGCTTGATGAAATCCTGATGGACAGACCGATCAGTTTCCCGGCAGAAGAGCGTGTGCTGGTCAACGCCAACGGTAAGTATGCCGGTGAAGTCACTCTGAAGGATGCCGTAGCAAAATCACTGAATATCCCGGCCATCCTTACACTGGAAAAAGTCACATCGAAAATCGGCGGTCAGGCAGTGGTAGACTACATGCATTCAATCGGACTTTCCACAGCAAGTAACGAAAACTTCCATATGTCCTATGCCATCGGCGGGAATCTGCTGGAAGCTACTGTACTGGAAATGGCTGGTGCTCATGCTGCGATCATCAATCATGGCGTCTACAACAAACCGCATACAATCCGCAGAATTGTCACTTCCTCAGGACAGGAGTATTCACCCGATGGTCTTAATGTCCAGGTACTGTCTTCCGGCAGTGCATGGCTCACTGCACAGTTGATGAAAAACAATGTAGATGTCGGCAACCAGCTGTATAACTACATGGGTGTACTGCAGAAAGACTATCCTGTCTATGCCAAAACAGGTACAACAGACTGGGGTGAAGACGGTCTGCAGTATGGTATTCCGGTCGGTGTGATGAAAGATAAATGGATGATTGCATCCACATCCAACTATACCAATGCAGTATGGCTTGGCTGGGATAAGGCAGTTGCTGGAGGTTATACATACTTTACTTCCTGGATGGATCAGCAGAATATTACCGGTCAGATCAACCTTGCTCTGATCAATGCACAGGAAACCATTCCTACTGCATCTGTGGCAGGTGTCCCTCGACCGGATGATGTTACTGATGTCACCTATCAGAAAGGTACATGGCCACACGTGACATCCACTTCTTCCTATAACAGCATTACATCTCAGGTTTCCGTTACCGGTCTTTCCAACATGCCATCAATTGACAGTACCAATGCTCTGCAGTCACTTTCCGCATCTGTCTACAACAACATCCTGTATATTACATGGGGTGGGAAAAAAGGATGTGGCGGCGGGTCCATCGATATCTCTTTAAAGGATGGAAACAGAATCAGGGAATCCGCCTATGGCGCATGCCTTGCCAATACATATTCTGCCTATCCATACAACACAAAATACTATGCCGATGTCTATATCGATGATGCACTGTATTATTCCGTCACAAGTGATGATGGTACATACAACGGCTATTCACAGATGCCGGAAGGATCTACGATCAAGGTATGCGGCTGGATCAGAAAAAACGGAAAAGTCACCAACACACAATGCGTGACAGCCGGAGAATTCTGAAAACAATAAACCGGTGTGATCAATTTAATGATCACACCTTTTTCATGCCTTAAAAAAGCGGACTGCCCTGTCCGCTTGTATCACATTTCTGATTTCAGGCTTCTGCCCATTAATGCAGAGATTGCTTCTGATGGAGATTTTCCTTCGTACAGAACAGCATATACTTCATTGACAATCGGCATTTCAATCCCTTCTGCCTTTGCCTGTTCGTATACGACCTTGCATGCTGCAACGCCTTCCACCGTTCTTCTGTTTTCTTTCCAGAAGTTTTCCGCACTTCCCTCCTTACCGATCTGCAGACCGGCAGTAAAGTTACGGGAATGCATGGAAGTACATGTGACAATCAGATCACCGACACCATCCAGTCCCAGATACGTTTCCGCCCTGCCGCCATGAGCAACGCCATAACGTGTCATTTCTGCAAGGCCTCTTGTCATCAAGGCCGCACGTGCATTATCTCCCTGTCCAACCCCTTCCAGAATTCCGGATGCAATCGCCATGACATTCTTTAACGCCACGCCGATTTCCGCACCGACTACATCGGTATTGCGATAGACACGGAAATAGCTGTTGGAGAACAGTTCCTGGATCATCTGTGCCTCTTCTTCGTTATCGGATACGGCATTGACAGATGTCAGCATGCGCAGAATCACTTCTTCGGCGTGAGAAGGACCGATCAGAGATACAATGGCTTTCCGCATGGAGGCAGGAATGATCCGCTCCATGACAACAGACAGTCTTTCGTGTGTCACCGGATGGAAACCCTTGGCAACATTGATGAATATGACCGGATGATCCAGAAGCGGTGCAATCTTTTCAACAACACTTTCCAGCGCCATGACCGGTACAGCAATCAGGATGACATCCGCATCTGTTACACAGCTGATATCCATTGTTGCATGAACATCGTGGTTCATTTCCACTTCAAAGTATCTGGAATTGTGGTGATTGTTTTCAATGTCATTTACTTCAGATGCATCAATGCCCCACATCATAACATCGTGGCCGTTATCAGCCAGAACCTGTGCCAGAGCAGAGCCCCAGCTTCCTGTTCCAAGTATTCTGATTTTCATTAGTCTCCAACCTTCTTTCTTGAAATAATACGGATCGGCGTTCCTTCAAAATCAAAAGCACCACGTAGTGTATTTTCAATAAATCTCTGGTATGTAAAGTGCAGCAGCTTCGGATCATTACAGGAAAGAACAAATGTCGGAGGCTGTACTGCAACCTGTGTCGCATAGTAGATTCTGAATCTCTTACCGTTTCTTGCCGGTGCAGGTGTTGTAACCTGTGAATCGGCAATGACTTCATTGAGAATGTTTGTCGGTACTCTGCGGCATGTGTTTTCATAGACTCTGTCCACTTCCGGAATAATCGTATCCACGCGCTGACCTGTTTTCGCAGAGACATAAACAATCGGTGCGTAGGAAAGGTACCCGAATTCCGCACGGATCTTTTCCGTAAAGCGGTTCATCGTCTTTTCATCCTTTTCAACTGCATCCCATTTATTGACAACAATGATCACAGGTTTTCCTGCTTCAGAAGCATACCCGGCTACATGTTTATCCTGTTCACGGATGCCTTCTTCTCCATCGATCAGAAACAGAGCCACATCACAGCGTTCAATTGCGCTCATAGCCCGCAGTACAGAATACTTTTCCACCGATTCATATACTCTGCCTCTTTTGCGTATTCCGGCTGTATCAACGATGACATATGGCTTTCCATCTTTGACAAACGGGGTATCGATCGCATCTCTTGTTGTACCCATGATGTTGGATACAATCGAGCGTTCTTCCCGCAGAATCGCATTGACAAGAGAAGATTTACCGACGTTCGGTTCACCGATGACGGCGATATGAATGCCTTCATATTCTGCCTGTGCAAGATCTTTCGGCATTGCTTCCAGACATGCATCCAGGACATCACCGATACCGATTCCATGGATACCGGAACAGGCAATCGGATCTCCGATACCGAGATTATAGAATTCATAGATATTCATCAGTCTTTCCTGCGAGTCAATCTGATTGACCGCAAGAACAACCGGTTTTTCTGATTTCTGCAGAAGTCCGGCAATATAGCTGTCGTCATCCGACATGCCGTTTTTTCCATCGCATACCATCAGGATAACATCTGCCTCATCAATGGCGATTTCGACCTGTGCCTGAATCTCTTTCTGAAACGGCTGGTCCTGCAACTGAATACCACCTGTATCAATAATCCGAAACGGTCTGCCTGTCCACTCAGCACTGGAATAGATTCTGTCCCTGGTCACGCCAGGTGTATCTTCCACAATGGAAAGACGTTTTCCGGCAATACGGTTGAAAATGGTGGATTTACCTACATTCGGTTTTCCGACAATAGCGATTGTACCGGTTCTCATTCTTCCTCCTTTATAACAAAAGGCTGTGCAAGTGCCCAGATGGCATCGCAGACCTGCTGAATTGTCATATCTGATGTATCAATCACAACAGCACCAGTTGCCTGTGTCAGAGGGGATGCACTGCGGTGTGTATCCTGATAGTCTCTCTGTTCAATTTCCTTTGTGATTTCTTCCAGACTCTCACTTGGAATGCCGGAAGCGATATTCTGATCATATCTTCTTTTCGCACGCGCAGCTGCACTGGCAGTCATGAATACCTTGACCTGGGCATCCGGCAGTACTACCGTACCGATATCTCTTCCATCCATGATGAAACCACCGGCTTTTGCCATCTGCTGTTGGCGGGCAACCAGATCTTTTCTGACTTCCGGATGTTTTGATACTGCACTTGCCGCAAGGGATATTTCATCTGTGCGGATCAAAGATGTTACATCTTCCCCATCCAGGAATACTTTCCCTTCCGGTGTCAGCAGAATCTGTGTCTTCTGCAGCATTGCACAGAGTGCCTTTTCATCCTCCAGATCAATCCCTGTCTTTTTTGCCTTCATGCCTGTGCATCTGTACATGGCACCGGTATCCAGATGAACATAATGCATTTTTTCGGCAAGTTTTCTGGCAATGGTACTCTTGCCTGCAGCACTTGGTCCATCGATCGCAATATTGATTTTCATGTTATTTACCTCACTTGGATGTCATGATCCAGTAGATTACAACACCAAGAATCACCATCAGTGCGATGATCAGTATTACAAGAACGATGTTGAGAATCCGATTGGTCTGACGCATTTTATTGGTTACTTCGCTGAGATTATCTTCATAGTCATCCAGCTGAGCACGCATCTGCGCTGTTTCATTCAATAGCTGCTGTCTTGTGTTTCTTTCCGCCTCCAGATGTCTGTTGAATGTATCGTCCGACATCTTTCTGGAAGTATCAGCAGGCATGGATGGTGTATCATCCATTGTTCTGCTGCCATTAACCAGATTCTGTACTTCCGCCATGATATCTTCACGGGTCATGGCTGGAGAACGGTAGTCATCTGCAGTCTGCTGAAGTGAATCCGTATTGACGGTGTCCTCATCTGCAGAAGAA
>JAEDEK010000146.1 GCA_016293365.1 Bulleidia sp.
GGCAAGGTCATAGCTTCGACCGACGGTGTGCAGGCAAGAGCTGCCCAGCACGAAGGTATGGCATACTTTGAGGAAACAGGCAACCGCACGTGGTGGACAGGCTCTATGTTCTCGGGAATGCCAAACTATCAGATTGGTGGAGGACGCTTTACGTCCGACGACTGGACAGCACCATTCAAGAAGGTACTTCTCTCGGGACATAAGAGCGTGATAGCCATTGTGTTCATCTACTTTATGGCATTCTTTGCACTGATGCGTTCGGCATATACTTCCTGTACAAACGGTACACCTGCATGTTCTGCAATCCCCATACCGGCAGAACCGGAAAAGCCTAGAATGACGGGTTCATTCCCGGTAGTTTTCTGTATCTGCCTCAGCATTTCTTCTGTTTTTTCCAGGATGTGACTGTAATGTCTTTCATAGGATGACCAGATGATATGACCACTGTCATCCATTACAACACCTTTGATGGTTGTGGATCCGATATCAAGTCCTGCTCTCATAATTACCTCTTCTAGACTTCAATCCATTTTAAATCCAAAATCGCATTCCGATAAGTCTGATAGCGGTTTCAGGAATACATTTTCATCAATCTGTATTCACCAGCATGCAGGACTGTTTCTTATTCTTCCGTATCATTCATCCTTGCTCAAATCTGCATAGATTCATTGCTGCAGCGATTGGAATCAAAAGAATCGTGAGTAACAAATAGAATGATATCTATTGGCTGTTACGATTTGATCAAGAACATAAAAAAAACAGAAACATCAGGAATGATATTTCTGCTCAGAATGGAAAATCATTTTCATCTGTATCCACAACTGCGGTGGTGCCGTAGATCAGACGCTGCTGCAGTGTGGTTCTGCGCACATGCCTTTCTTCCACCTGTATACCTGCTTCAAAAGCACTCATATCACCGATCAGCCACACAGCTTTTCTGGCACGGGAACAGGCAGTATAGATCAGTTTCCGATACAGCATGATGGAATGTGATCGGATAAAAGGCATGATGATGATCGGATATTCACCACCCTGTGACTTATGGACAGAGATACAGTAGGCATGAGTAATCTTGTCAAAGTTTTCCGGGCGGTAACAGACAATATTGTCCTGATAGTTGACAAACAGTGCATGTCGTTTATCTTCTGTTTCTTCCGGCAATGTCACTTCTTCCAGAATTCCGATATCACCATTGTATACATCATCATCCGGCTGGTTTTTCAGCTGAAGGATTTTGTCATGTTCACGGAAAATGCGATACCCTGACTGTACTTCACGTTTTTCTGTATCTGGTGGATTGAAGGAAGCCTGCAGCGCATTGTTGAGTACATCAATTCCGGCATTGCCACGATACATGGGGGATAACACCTGGACTTCATCCATGGAATATCCCATCTGCAGGGACTGCTTTACAATATGCAGAATCGTATCACGGATGGCAGTATCCGCACATGATACAAAATGTACATCCTGATGATAGAAAGATGGATCCACCATACCCCTGCGGATGTCATGTGCCAGAGAAATGACCTCACTGCCGTCTTTCTGACGATAGATATGATTGAGTCTGACAAGCGGGAATCGTTCAGAAGCAATCAGATCCCTCAGCACGCATCCTGGTCCTACACTTGGCAGCTGATCTTCATCGCCGATGAGACAGATCTTACGGATATTGGCTCCTGCTTTCATCAAAGCGGAAAATACATAGGCATCGACCATGGAACACTCATCAATGATCACAAGATCCACATCCAGTGGATCTGTTTCATTTTTCCCGAATGTATTTGTTTCCAGATCCCATTTGAGAAGTGAATGAATGGTCGTAGATTGTGTACCTGTCACTTCACAAAGACGCTTTGCTGCTCTTCCGGTTGGGGCTGCACAGACTGCCACAGCATTGGGATACAGCTGATGGAACAGTTTCATGAATGCTCTGACGACCGTTGTCTTACCGGTACCTGGGCCACCGGTAATGATGGATATCGGTTCTTTAAAAAAGGATTCAATTGCCTGAACCTGCAGTTCATCATAGGTAATACCGATTTCCTTTTCCATTGCGTGCAGGTAATCCTGTAACAGTGTCATATCACATGGTTCCATGATCTGCTCTGGAAAGCTGCGTAAGGTGGAAGCAATTGTGACTTCTGCACTGTACTGAGCCATCGGATAGATGCGGTCATCTTCAATATGAATGGAGGCATGCAGTACAGCTTCATTCAGCAGATCATCAAACACATCATCTTCCACCGTACGATTATGCCAGACAAGACGAAGCTCATCGGTTGTGACATAGCTGTCGCCACTGTCCATGGTCAGCTTGGAAAGCAATGCCAGCAGATAGGCATACAGTCTTCTGTGATCCCCTTTTTCAATGCCAAGAGCCTTACCGATCTTATCAGCTGTGATAAATCCCATACCATCGCATTCTTCAATGACACGATACGGGTTTTCTTTCAGTTTCTGCAGTGCTTCATTCCCATAGGCGGCATTCAGTCTGACCAGATTTCTGATCCCAATGCCATGAACATTGAGAAAACGGACAAGCTGTTCCATTCCATCCTTTTCCTGAATGTTTTCCTGAATGGAAAGAATGGCTTTTTCCGGTAACCCTGGCACCATATACAGGATATCCGGTTCATTGCGGATCATACTGATACACTCAGTACCCAGTGCATCTACAATCTTTTCGGCCGTTTTCTTACCGACATGAGAAAACTGAACAGATGAAAAATAACGGATAATCCCTTCTCTGCTGTCGGGAAGCTGCTTCTCGTAGGATTCCACAGCAAACTGCATGCCATAACGGGGATGCTCCACATATTTCCCACTGATGGTATACAGGACATCCATTTCTATATCCGGTAATGTACCGGTAACGGTAATGGTCTTTTCCGTTTCATCATGAATCAGGAAAGAACAGACCTTGTAGAAGTTGACATCATTATGAAAACGGATGAATGTGAACTTTCCTGTAATCTGCTGAGACTGTTCCATATTCATCCGTTCCTTTCTTTATTTCTGCTGTATGGTTGTGGCAATGGTTTCCATCAGATCTTCCCCATTGCGGAATACCTTTTCAATTCTGCCACCGGCAATCATGACATCCCCATCATAGAATACCGCTTCCTGACCCGGGGTTACCGAGCGGATGGTCTGTGGATAGGATACCAGTAATGTACCATCTGGATTCGGTGTAATGTGCACTTCATTATCTGCCTGACGGTATCTGAACTTGGCACAGCATTGCATCGGCAGACTGCGGTCAGCAAGATAATTGACATCACTGACAAGGCAGGAATCTGAATAAAGCCACTGCTGGTTGTCTTCATCCGTGACATACAGCTGGTTTTTCACAACATCCTTGCCGATGACATAGAATGGGCCGATACCCCCGATATCCAGTCCTTTTCTCTGCCCAATGGTGTAATACATGACTCCCTGATGTGTGCCGACAATCTTATGATCGGCAATATTGATGATATCTCCTGGTTTCATCGGCAGATAGTTGCTGAGAAACTGACGGAAATGACGCTCACCGATAAAACAGATTCCGGTACTGTCCTTCTTTTTGGCAATGGAAAGATTGAGCTGTTCAGCGATGGCACGCACCTCGGGTTTTGTGATGGAACCAAGTGGAAACAGCACATGATCCAGTACTTCACGATGGATTTCCGCAAGGAAATACGACTGATCCTTGTTACGGTCATCCGCCTTGCATATGACGTTATGACCGTTTTCCATTCCCATCTTTGCATAATGTCCTGTCGCAACCGTATCGAATCCTTTCGACTGTGCAAATTTCATAAACGAATCAAATTTGATATAACGGTTGCACAGAATATCCGGATTCGGTGTTCTTCCCTTTTTATATTCTTCGAGAAACGTATGAAATACATCATCCCAGTATTCTTTGATAAAATCGATTCTTAATAACGGCAGACCAAGGGCATCCGCAACGCTTTTCGCATCCATCCAGTCTGCTTCCTGAGGGCATACCGGATCATTGATGGTCGGGTTTCCGGCAAAATCATCTTCCGCCATGGAATCCCAGTTACGCATGAACGCACATGTCACATCATATCCCTGCTGTTTCAGAAGGCAGGCTGCAACTGCACTGTCCACCCCACCTGATAATCCTACGAGTACTTTTTTCATAATGCCTGTATTATATCATGAACTACCCCACCTGATACATAGTTCAGATAGGGTATCCTTGCGATGTACTC
>JAEDEK010000147.1 GCA_016293365.1 Bulleidia sp.
CATGTCACAATACGCAGGATAATCGTCCAGGTAACCGACACGGATTGTGCCATGTTCTTGCAGCCATGCAAGATCTTCATTTCCAATACTTCTGGATGCATTGTTATTCAGGTATTTCTGATAGAGTCCTTCATTGTAATATCTGTTTTTACTCAGAAGTCTGAACATGGCATCATCCAGTTCCGCCTTCAGATCACTACGTTTCGCATTGATGCCGAAATAGAAATCAGATCCACCGATCTGTACCATCGGTACCGTATTATCAAATTCATAGGAGTCCACTGCCACTGCCGCATCCAGTTCGCCTGTGTTCAGTTTTTCCACAATGGCAGAATCACCATCGCATGGAACAATTACGGCAGTTACACCATTTGTTTCCGCCCATTCTTCAAACTGTTTCTGTTGAACACTGTTGGCATTGACACCAATCTTCTTTCCATTCAGTGTCGTATAGTCCAGCGCATCCACTTCAGATGCCTGATCACTGACATACAGGTAATAGTTTTCCGTACCCATTGCAGAGGCAGAAAACAGCATCTGATCCTGTCTGTCCGGACTCATGGATACATCTGCCAGAAGATCGATTTCTCCATCTTTCAGCATCTGCAGCAGTGTTGGCCAGGGCCCCTCCACATATTCATAATTCCAACCTGTATAGGCAGCGATATCCTGCTGATAATCATAGGCATAACCGCTCATATGTCCGTTTTCATCCCGGATATTGAACGGGCATGCAAAAAAACCGACACGAACTGTATTTGTCTCATTCTCTTCTGCCTTCACCATATACAGATGAAATGATGCCAGGATCAGAAACAGTCCCAACAGCAGCACATATAATCTACGGCATACAGATCTGCCGTATCTGTTTTCAGATTTCATGATTTAATTTCCTTCCATGAAGAACCACGAAAGAACTGTCCTGTAATCAGACAGATTCCCTCCCCTTCACATGATAAATGGATGATGACATCCGGATATTACGTCTGCTTATATCACATGAAAACTGGTGAAATAATTACTTATAACAGCCATTTATATTGTATTCTGTCGGCCATTATCAAATGCAATCGGATTCCACATAAAAAACACAGTCCTGTAATGATCAGAACTGCGTATAGTACTTGTCTGTTGCCAGATCAAAATCGAAATGTTCTTCCTGTTTCTTCATTCTGTCTTTTGGAAGAATACCTCCTGCCTGCTGTGCAAGTTGTACGGACGGATACAGCCTTCCTTCCCTGACACGCAATCCACCACCGGTATCACGGTATCTGACAACATAAAAACCATCCGCATACTTCATGACAACCATCTCTTTGATCTGTTTTCCTGCAGCGATCATATATACAATCTGGTGAATCTGATATTTCTGTCTCATGGCGTCATTATACAGTCATTGTCTGCCATGACCAACCAGGATGCACGGATTGTCATCGCTGTAACGGCACTGATCTGATATCATATGTGCGCTGTCAGGGTGAAAGCCCAGGTCATACATGTCATGGAAGTAAATCGATTGAATGCTGATGATGTTAAAAGAACGCAGATTTTTCACCGCGTTCCTTTTATCACACAGGATGTGTGTTATGTATGATTCAGTTTTCCCTTCTTCTGAATGCCATTGCTGTAACAGCTGCACCTGCTGCAAGCATTGTGATTCCACCCCACAGCATCAGATCTGTTGTATCAGATGTGTCTGCAGGTTTTCCTGTTTCAGGAGATGGCTTTGTATCAGCCGGCTTGTTTTCAGATGGTTTTTCTTCTGGAACTGTCGGATCTTCCGGTTCTTCAACAGTCTTGACATCCCAGAGATAATCTTTTGCAAATGTTGTAAAGGATTCTCTCCAGACACCCCAGTCATGAGCACCGTTCTTCAGTTCGAATGTATAGTCAACTCCAAGTTCATCATACATTGCGATGTAATCGAGGGAAGAGATACCCATCTTGTTGTTGTAAGCCATATCAATGGACCCAGCTGTCAGATATAATACGTCTTTATTCAGTTCTTCAACATTGTAATGTTCCTTTTCGAGGTCTGTGGAACCACCGGAGAAGCTTCCGAAGAATCTGAATACTTCCGGATATGTCTTTGCCATCTGATTGGTTGTCATGGATCCCATTGACAGACCGCAGAATGCTCTGTCTTCTGCAGAATCAGAAACGCTGTATCTGGATTCAATATATGGAATCATGTAATCAACAACGTTCGGGAGAACCTTATCATAGTTCCATCCGAAATATGTATTGTCCATTGCAACGACGATTGCAGGATCTGTCTTGCCTTCTGCAATCAGATTATCCATGATATTTGCTACAGCGCCGATGGACATCCATTCAGCTTCGTTACCGCCGCCACCATGAGAGATGTAGATCGTCTTATATGTGTTCTTTACACTGTAACCATATGGCAGGTAGATTTCCAGAGGCTGCGTTGTACCATCAACTGCTGTATAGGAAATAAATTCTGTTGTTCCCTTTTTACCATCTGTTCTTGGATAGATGTACTCCTGACCATCTGTTGTATTAGAAGCACTGCCTACATAGACAAGTGAATGACCTGCATCATGACCATTTGTATTGGCAACAGGCATGTTTTCAGGGTCTTTGATTGTAATACTTGATCCATCAGCATATGTGACAGTGTAATCATAGTAATAAAGATTGCCTGGCACTGTCAGTTCAAGTTCAAAATGCTCACCACGTGTCTGCACCATCGGATAAACAGCACTGCCGTTCAGACCATAACCGGAATTGAACATACCATCTTCATATTCATCAACTGTATACATTGGAATTGCACTGTTATCTCCACTGGCATCAAAATCAGTCACTTCGTCTTCTTTATACCACTGGAAGTTACCGGACACTGTAACAGATACTGCATTTCTTTCATCTGTATCGTCATACGCAAAACGAATTGTATTTCCTTCTACTTCTACACCCGGGTTCAGTTCTTCATTGCTTCTGAGATTACCTTCGGCATCTCTCCATGCAACATCTTTCAGGAACATCGCAAAAGACTGAGGCCATTCAAACCAGTCATGAGATCCCTTGACATAGATATCTTCTGTAACATATGTATCAGGAATATTCTCATTGCACCATTGATCCAGTCTTTCAGAAGAGAATGAATTCTCTTTTCCGGTCATTCTGGAAGAGGCAAAATCTGTAGTGCCTGTTGTAACCATAACAATCGGATGTGCATATTTTTCTGTCATTTCCAGACCTTCATCCGGAATATTGGATCCGGAGAACATACCGAAATAACCGAACATTTCTGTCTTTTCCCGGAACATCATCGTTGTTGTCATCGCACCTGCAGAAAGACCAAGCATTGCGCGATCTTTTGCATCTGTAGAAACATTGTAGTTTTCCTCAACAAGAGGAATGATGATATCAGTAATATTCGGAAGCGTCTTTGTATAATCCCATCCAAGAATGGAGTTATCCATTGTAACGATCAAAGCACCTTCTGTAATACCTTCCGCAACATAGTTATCCATGATGTCATCGACAGATCCCATGTGGAACCAGTCCTGTTCATCACCACCTGCGCCATGAGACATATAGATTGTCTTATATGGTTCTACACGATCCGGATCATATCCAGCAGGTGTGTATACACCGATATGGCTTTTATCACCGTTGATATTTGTATAAGGAATATAGGTCAACGCACCCTGCTTGGATACATCAGTAATCGGCAGAACATAATCCATATTTGGCGATTCAGACTGCTTTACAGGATCCCAATGTCCTTTGACAACGCTGGTATTTGTATCACCTGATTTGTGGTTTCCCTCAGCGTTCATCTTGCCTTCTGCATCTGGTGTGTTTGCCGGATCATAAATCTTTGTCACTTCCCCTGCAGAATCAGTAATCACATACTGATAGCCGAAAGTACCGGAAGTAATCGGGAAGGATACTTCATACAGCCCATCACCATCTGCATCTGTCATTTCAGCAGAATAACCCCACTGATTTGTGTCAGGATGACAGTTGGAAGCATACATTCCGTTTTCATAATCTGCTGGCGCATAACTTGTCTTTTCGCTGTCAGCACTGTTGAAAGCTTTAGTGTAGTAGAACGGACCTGTTACTTCCAGTTTTGAAATGTCCTGATCTTTTCCAT
>JAEDEK010000148.1 GCA_016293365.1 Bulleidia sp.
TATGCCGTTTTTTCTACATCAATCATAGAATACCTTTCACCTGAACAAAATGCATTGTTTCGCCTCAGAAAAGCAGTAGATGGAATACGGATCCGTGTCAATATAAAAACCGGGAAATCTTTACCCGGCAAGTATTACAGATTTGTGATCGGCTTACGTTCTGCTTTGAGATTATGCTGTTTTTGTGAGCGGCGTACCATTTCCGCTTCAACATCTTCCAATGTAATGCCTTTTTCCACCATCAGAACAAGAACGTGATAAATCAGATCATTGATTTCTCCAACAAGCTCTTCCTTGGACCCATTCAAAGAAGCAATGATGACTTCCGTACTTTCTTCCCCTACTTTTTTCAGGATCTTTTCCAGTCCCTTATTGAAAAGATAGGTTGTATAGCTTCCTTCTTCCGGATTGTTTTTTCTGTCAACTGCAGTTTCATACTGCTTTCTCAGTTCACTCATTGTTATCCTCCAGTAATCGATAGAAACAGCTTCTGTTACCTGTATGACATGCAGCTCCATCCTGGATGACCTTGATTAAGAGTGTATCTTCATCGCAGTCAATCCGGATTTCCTGTACATGCTGGTAATGACCGGATGTTTCCCCTTTTGTCCATAATTCATTTCTGCTGCGTGACCAGTATGTCGCAAGTCCGGTTTCAAATGTTTTACGAAGACTTTCTTCATTCATATAGCCAAGCATCAGCACTTCACCACTGATGGCATCCTGCACAATGGCAGGTACAAGACCATTTCCTTTTTCAAAGTCCACTTTCATCATAAACGTACCAGTACTCCCTTCTGTTTGAGGTATTCTTTGACCTGCTTAATGGAAAGCTCGCCATAGTGAAACAGACTTGCCGCAAGAGCTGCATCGGCCGCATCTTCTTCAAACACCTGTGCGAAGTGTTCCAGACTGCCACAACCACCAGAAGCGATAACAGGAACACTGACACTTCTGCGGACTGCCTTTAAAAACGGAAGATCAAATCCCTGCTTTGTACCATCGGCATCCATGCTTGTCAGAAGAATCTCTCCTGCACCTCTGGCTACTCCTTCTTTGATCCATTCCAAAGCATCCATACCGGTATCAATTCTTCCTCCAGCAATGACAACATTCCATCCACTGCCATCTGTACGCATTCTGCCATCTACTGCCAGTACAACGCACTGATTACCAAACATACGGGCACCTTCACTGATCAGATCCGGATTCCTTACAGCTGCACTGTTCAGACTGCATTTATCTGCTCCTGCACGTAACATGATACGCATGTCATCTACAGAGCGGATACCACCCCCAACCGTAAATGGAATGAATACCTTTTCTGCGGTTCTTTCCACGACATCAACCATTGTATTACGGTTGTCACTTGTTGCGGTGATATCCAGGAATACAAGTTCATCTGCACCATCCCGATCATACTTTTCAGCCAAAGCCACAGGATCGCCGACTTCCTTTAATCCGACAAAGTTGACACCTTTGACGACCTTACCATCCTTAACATCCAGACATGGAATGATTCTTTTACTCAGCATGGTACTCCTTCCCACAGGCAATTGCCTGCTTCAGATCCAGTGTTCCACTGTAAACAGCCTTTCCTGTGATTGCCCCATACAGATTCATCTGAGCAAGAGCTTCAATATGGGAAAGATCGGCGACACCACCACTGGCGATGATATTCATCGATACGTTTTCCTGTAATGTTTTCAGCATTTCCAGATTTGGTCCCTGTAAGGTTCCATCCCTGGCGATATCGGTGACAATAATTGTTGATACACCGGTTTTTTCAAGTTCCTTTGCGAAATCAACATAGTTACATGTAGAAGAAGTCAGCCATCCACGTGCACATGGAATCCCGTTTTTACAGTCAATTCCAACCGCAATCCTCTCCCCGTATTTTTCTACCGCTTCCTGGAGAAGGGCTTTGTTTTCAATGGCTGCAGTACCGAGAATGACACGGGCAACCCCATGATCCAGATACCATTCAATATCTTCCATTGTTCTGATCCCGCCGCCCACTTCAATCGGAATACTGACATTGCCGGAAACTTCAACAATCTTCTGTGCATTTTCCTTTTTACCGGTTTTTGCACCATCCAGATCCACCATATGAATCCATTCCGCACCGGCCTTTTCAAAAGAAAGTGCCGTTTTCAATACGTCATCTGCAACCTGTGCAGCTGATTCATATGCTCCCTGGTACAGGCGGACAGGAAGTCCACCCATCATATCAATCGCAGGCAGAATAATCATACAGACTCCTCCACAAAATATTTCAGTATGGCAAGTCCTTCCCTGCCGCTTTTTTCCGGATGAAACTGTGCACCGAGGATATTGTCTTTTCCAACAAGTCCAGGTACACGGATATCCCCATACATCGAATAACCATACAGCTGTGATTCTTCGATATCACATGCACAATAGGAATGTACATAATAGACATACGGATGATCCGACAGAACATCCTTTACGGGATGACTTCCATCAAAGACAAGTTCATTCCATCCGATCTGCGGAATCGGAAGATCTGTCTCCATCTTCTTTACCGTACCTTTGAGAAATCCGAAACCTTTCGTCAGCTCCATTTCTTCGCTTGCTTCATACAGCATCTGCATCCCAAGACATATCCCAAGTAATGGCGTACCATTACTGACCATTTTCCGGATCGGTTCATACAGACCTCGTTGATGAATATTTGCCATGCAGTCAGGAAAAGCACCGACTCCTGGCAGAATCAGTTTTTCACAACCGGAAAGAACATCCGGATCTCCACTGATCACTGATTCCTTTCCAAGCTTTTTCAGTGCATTTTCCACAGAACGCAGATTGCCCATTCCATAATCAATAATTCCGATCATTCCAGCATTCCTTTCGTGGAAGGAACCTGATCCCCTTCCACTTTTACTGCAGCTTTGAGCGTACGTGCAAAGGATTTGAAAATACCTTCCATCTTATGATGATCATTTGTGCCATAGCGGACATTGATATGAAGTGTCACGCCTGCTGCAACCGCAAAGGCTCTGAAGAATTCTTCTGTCATTTCCGTTGCCATGGCACCCACGTTTTCACGAGTGAAATCACAGTGGAAGACAAGATAAGGCCGACCGGAAATATCCATGGCGGTTTCCGCAAGCACTTCATCCATCGGCAGCAGGAAAAAGCCGTATCTTGCAATGCCTTTTCTGTCGGCTAAAGCCTGTCTGAATACCGTTCCAAGTACAATACCGATATCTTCAATGGTGTGATGATCATCCACATCAAGATCCCCTTCTGCAGTTACCGTAAGATCTGTACCGGAATGAAAAGCAAGAAGTTCCAGCATGTGATTGAAAAAACCGATTCCTGTATCAATGGATGCCTTACCTGTTCCATCCAGATTCCATGTTACAGAAACATCTGTTTCCTTTGTTGTTCTTGTGATCGATGCTTCTCTCATTGTTTTTCTCCTTCAAATCTGTGAAATGCCTCCATCAGAAGACTGTTTTCCTGCGATGTGGATACAGTAATACGGAATGTATTTCCATCTCCATACAGACGTATCACAATACCTTCCTCTTCCAGAATGGCACATAAACGCTTCCTCTGCTCTGTACGTCCATAGATGAAATTGGCCTGGGAATCATAGACGGTCAGATGTTTCATCTGCTTCAGTGCTTCCAGCATCTTCTTTCTTTCTACCTTGACTTCCTCAATCCGCTTCTGTACAGCATCTGGATCTGAAAGAACCGCACACGCAATTTCCATTGCCGGAGTGGAGAGTGCATAAGGCACATAACCTTCCCTTAATGCATCCATTTTTTTCTTCTGGCCGATCGCAAATCCGACACGCATTCCGGCAAGACCATATGCTTTGGAAAGCGTTCTGGTCACATACAGCTGTGGATACTTTTCAATCAGGGCGACTGCACTGGTTTCATCCGCAAATTCGATATAGGCTTCATCAACGATCACCGGTGTTCCATCAAATCCCTGAATCACTGTTTCCACTTCTTCCATGGACAGGCAATGCCCTGAAGGATTGTTTGGATTGGAAAAGATGAC
>JAEDEK010000149.1 GCA_016293365.1 Bulleidia sp.
ATCCACCAGGGTGTAGAAAAGAAGTAATTTCAAAGATCAACAGATATCCGGTTTTCCGGGTATCTGTTTTTCTTCTGTGGTCATTTTCTGAATGATCAGGAAAAAACAGGATATACGGAAATCTCTGACTGCATAGTCATGACATCCTATGAATCTTCCTGATATATTAAAATGTCTCATAGAAAGGAACATACCTGACTTGTATCACGTATGATCTTTTCATTTGTTAAGAAAAGGATGATAATAATGGTAACAGAACCATAAATCTGAAAGCGTAATTGTGTTACGTTTGGGCATCATTATGAAAGGAAGGGTATCAGGTAACGCCCGCACCCTGTATATGAATTATGGAAAAATACATTCTTGCGATTGATCAGGGAACAACCAGTTCCCGTGCAATTCTGTTTGATCATTCCAGCAATGCTGTATGCATTGCTCAAAAGGAATTTCACCAGTACTTTCCTCAGCCTGGCTGGGTAGAACATGACGCCAATGAAATCTGGCTTTCCGTACTTGCCTGTATGTCTGAAGTCATCAGCCGATCCGGTATTTCACCAAAACAGGTGGAAGCAATCGGACTGACCAACCAGAGAGAAACAACAGTCGTATGGGACAGGGAAACCGGTCTGCCTGTGTATCATGCCATTGTATGGCAGTCCCGTCAGACATCTGATATCTGTGATGATCTGATCCAGAAGGGATACAATGATGTTTTCCGTGAAAAAACCGGATTACGGATTGATCCTTACTTTGCCGGTACAAAGATCAGATGGATTCTGGATCATATTGATGATGGACAGAAAAGAGCAGAAGAAGGGAAACTGCTTGCCGGTACCATTGACAGCTGGCTGATCTACTGTCTTTCCGGTGGAAAGGTCCATGCCACTGATTATACCAATGCCAGCAGAACACTGCTGTATGACATCTATGATCTCAAGTGGGATGAACAGTTATGTTCCATCCTGCAGATCCCAATGTGCATGCTGCCGGAAGTAAAAGACAGCTGTGGTATCATTGCTTTCACTGCACCATATCATTTCTTCGGTACTGAAGTGCCGATCAGTGGTGTAGCCGGGGATCAGCAGGCTGCATTATTCGGTCAGGGATGTTTTGAGGAAGGCTCCAGTAAGAATACGTATGGTACAGGCGGATTTCTGCTTATGAATACCGGAAGTCATGGAGTCAGAAGTGAGAATGGATTACTGACAACCATTGCATGGGCAATGAATGGTAAAGTGACATATGCCCTGGAAGGTTCCATCTTTGTTGCTGGATCTGCCATTCAATGGCTCAGAGACGAAATGAAGTTCTTCCACTCTTCCGCTGAAAGTGAGCAGCTTGCAAGGAAGGCTGGTCCATCCAGTGGAGTATATATGGTACCTGCCTTTGTCGGGCTTGGGGCACCTTATTGGGATGATCGATGCCGTGGAGCTGTCTTTGGACTGACACGTGGGACAACAACAGCTGATATTACAAAAGCAACACTGGAATCCCTTGCCTATCAGACTCGTGATGTCCTGGATGCCATGGTACAGGATTCTGCCCTGCCTTTGACTACACTACGTGTGGATGGTGGAGCTTCCAATAATGGATATCTGATGCAGTTTCAATCAGACCTTCTGCAAAGAACGATCGAACGGCCTGTTATTACCGAAACCACTGCACTTGGAGCGGCTCATCTGGCAGGACTTGCAGTGGGATACTGGAAAATGGAAGACTTTGAAATGATCCATGAAGGCAGCAGTCTGTTTACACCACAGATGGATGCGGATACTGCAGATGCATGTTATGAAAAATGGCAGATGGCAGTCGCTGCTGCACGGCTTTTCACGGCAAAATAATGCATCCATTACCAACAGGTCAACTTTCTGGCAAGTATTGAAAGATTTCACGATCTAACCTGTCTGGATACAGCGATCTGCTTTGTAACAAAGCTGCTGTGTACTTCTTATGGTTATGGGGTTGTTATCTGGGAGGAATGGTGGCAACAGCGGATGGAATATTTGAGCCAAAATGATGATTTTCAGCATGAATTCCATGTTTTCCACTTGAAAAGCCACGCTGAATCGTTTATATTATGTGCGTAAACAAGGAGTGCTGATGGCACTCCTTCTGTTATGTTTTGGGAGGAATATGGACAGAACAGAACATCTGAAGGAAATGTTTCTGCCGGTACTGGATGAAATGGGTGTCAGACTCTATGATCTGGTCTATCGAAACAGCGGCAGAGAAAGAATTCTTGAAGTATCCATCATGAAACAGGATGGTTCCATGGATCTGGATACATGTGCTGCAGTCAGTGAAAGACTGTCGGAAGTACTGGATGAAAAGGATCCGATTGCGGAAGAGTACACATTGGAAGTATGCAGTCCAGGAGCGGAAAGGGAAATCAGAGATCTGAATGAACTGGATGCAATGGCTGGAGAATATGTATACGTCAGACTCAGGGAACCGTTTAAAAAGATGCTTGAAATCACAGGGGAAATTCTCAGTGTGGAAAATGATCTGATCACACTGGAATACCGTGATAAGGCAGCACGCAGAAAGGCAGAATTCACAAAGGACAATATAGACTATATCCGCCTTGCGGTCAGAATTTAGGAGAGAATATGGAACTGAACTACAAAAACATGCTCAAAGCACTTGCGCTTGTCGAAGATGAAAAGAACATCTCCGAAGAAGTCATTCTGGATGCTTTGAAGGAAGCGATGGCAAAGGCATACAAGAAGAATGCGGAACTGCAGGATATTGATGTCGTTGCTGAAATCAACGAAAAGAAGAAGACAATCGATCTGTATCAGAACTACACGGTTGTGGCAAGTGATGACGATGTCGAAGATGATGAACTGGAAATTGGTCTATCAGAAGCTAAGGCATACGATGCCAATGCCGAAGTCGGCGGTATCATCAGACGTCCGGTTGAAATGACAGAGATGTCACGTGCAGCGGTATCCATTGCCAAGAATGTCCTGAGACAGAAAATCAGAGAAGCGGAAAAGGTTTCCGTCTACAACGAATATATCGACAAGAAGGATGACATGGTTCTTGGTGAAGTTGAATCCGTCAAGGACAAGTTTGTTCTTGTCAATCTTGGTAAGGCAACAGCCCTGATGCCAAGAAGTGCACAGATTCCAAATGAAAGACTCAGAGAAGGGCAGCAGATCAGAGTTGTTATCAAGGAAGTCAACAAGGAAACAAAAGGATCTCAGGTACTTGTTTCCCGTGCGGATCCAATGCTTGTCAAGCGTTTATTTGAAAAGGAAGTTCCGGAAATCTATGATGGTACGGTTGAAATCAAGGCCATCGCAAGAGAAGTCGGCGACAGAACAAAGATGGCGGTGATCTCTCATAATCCGGATGTGGATCCAATCGGTGCATGCATTGGTCCAAAAGGACAGCGTGTACAGAGAATCATAGAAGAGCTCAAGGGTGAAAAGATCGATATCTTCACATATTCTGATGATCTGACAGAACTTGTCAAAAATGCACTTGCCCCAGCATCCGTCATTGCGGTCATCCCGCAGAGTGATGCACATAACCTGCTTGTCATCGTCGAAGAAGATCAGCTTTCTCTTGCGATCGGCAAGCGCGGTAAGAATGCAAGACTTGCTGTCAAGCTGATCAACCGCAACATCGATATCAAGACACGCCGTGATATTGAAGATATGGGCATGGATTACGATGCTTTGATCGAAGAAGCAGAAGCACGCAGAGAAGAAATCAGACGTGAAAATCTCAGACGTGAGAACCAGCGTAAGATTGAAGAAGCCAAGGCAAAGGCAGAAGAAAGAATTGCGGAAGGTCATCGTAAGCTGGAAGCTCTTGGCGGCAAGGCTGAAGCAGAAGATGATGACTTCATTCCGGATGAAATGATGGAAGGTCTGGATGATCGTGTCTATGAATCCATTGATCTTTCCACAAATGAAGAAGGCAAGGAAGAAGAACCTGTCATTCAGGAAATCGAAGAAGTAAGCGAAACTGAGGAAGAACCTGCAGTAGAAGTTGTTGAAGAAGA
>JAEDEK010000150.1 GCA_016293365.1 Bulleidia sp.
CTTCGATAATCTGATCATGCGTCATCCCGAACTTGGAATCATACAGATGTCCGATAATCGCATTGGATGTTCCAAACTGTCCTGGGTTATAACGGACACAGATGGTTTCCGGAATACAGCCAAGAGCTTCCTCCATATTTTCAATCTGGGTCAGATCATCGAGATTGATGATGGCTCCAGCTGCATATGCACTGCAGTATTCTGCCGGGGATGTTTCATTGGAGGAAAACATGATTCTTTCCCCCTTGATACCTGATAATTCTGCCAGTTTCACTTCCGCAACAGAGGCGCAATCCGCCCCACAACCAAGACTTTCCAGAAGTCTTAAAACAGCTGGAGTCGGAGTTGCCTTTACTGCAAAGTATTCCCGGAATCCCGGACTCCACGCAAAAGCCTGTTGCAGGTCTTTGACAGTATCCATAATTCCCTGCTCATCATAGACATAAAACGGTGTCGGGATGTCTTTCACCCACGTATTCACCTGATCTTGTGTAAAAGGGAGGTTTTTCATACCAACCTCCTAAAGTGTTCGTAAGTCAGCTTCCAAAGCTGTCTTCATCGTTGTCTTTTCATCCTTCATCTTGATGACTCTTGCCGGACATCCTGCAACAACCGCATTTTCCGGAACATCCTGTGTGACAATGGCACCTGCAGCTACAACTGCACCCTTGCCGATATGGCAGCCTTCAATAATAACGGCGTTAGCTCCGACGAGTACATCATCTTCAACAATAACCGGAACAGCTGAAGCCGGTTCAACAACACCAGCAAGAACAGCACCTGCTCCGATATGGCAGTTTTTACCGACCGTTGCACGTCCACCAAGTACTGCACCCATATCAATCATGGTACCTTCTCCAATCACAGCACCGATATTGACGATGGCTCCCATCATGATGACGGCATTGGCTCCGATTTCTACCTGTTCACGAATGATGGCACCCGGTTCAATACGCGCTGGAATATCGAGAAGATTCAGCATTGGAATGGCGCTGTTGCGGCAGTCATTTTCAATGACAATATCTTCGATCTTATCTTTGTTTTCTTCCAAGATGGAAGACAGCTCTTTCCAGTCACCGAAAACGATTTTATCTGTGCAGCCAAACACCTTCGCATTTCCATAATCCACAGGCTGCTTTTCCTTGACGTACAGTCTGACCGGTGTTTTCTTTTCAGCTGTTTTAATATAGTTGATGATTTCCTGTGCGTTCATGCTTCTTCCTCCTGATTCATATAATCGTTCATATTGTATAATCCTGCCGACTTACAGATCAGATATTCCGCCGCAACAGCAGCTCCATCAGCAAACAATGCACGATCAGATGCCTCATGCCGTATGGTAATCGTTTCGTTTCCTGTAGAAATCATCACTTCATGAATACCAACCACATTACCCAGTCGGACTGACTGAATTCCGATTTCATTGGCTTCTCTTTTTCCTTGTCCGCTTCTGCCTGTTGTGATCACAGAATCCGGACGAACTTCACGAATTCCTTCTGCAAGCATGAGGGCAGTTCCGCTTGGAGCATCCATCTTACGATGATGATGTGTTTCCACAATTTCAACATCCGCTTCCGGGAATGCTGCGGCAGCCTGCTTTGCCAGCCGGCATATTACCGCAACACCAACAGACATATTGGCACTATAGAATACTGGAATGGTTGAGGAAGCTCTACGGATCAGTTCCTTTTCTTCTTCTGTATGACCGGTTGTTGCGATCACCACAGGAAGACTTCTTCTGATGCAGTATTTCAGAATCTGCTCAACAGCTGTATGAAAGGAAAAATCAATCAGTACATCAGCCTGTCCTGTATATTCATCCAGACAGGCATACTGTTTCTTTTCTTCATCACTTATAAACTCCTGTGATACAGATGCGACTATTTCAAAGTTCTGACGCGTTGCCTGTAAAGCAGCAACCTTTTTTCCCATGGCACCGCCTGCGCCGAATAATATCACTTTCATCTCAGATCCTCATCAATCCACAAGACCAAAACCACGCATGATGGAAATCATCTTTTCTTGATGATCTTCTTCCATTTCTGTTAACGGCAGTCTGATCACGCCTTCCATTCTGCCCATCGCAGCAAGAGCAGCCTTGACCGGAATCGGATTGACTTCACAAAACAGCGCCTGAATCAAAGGCAGATATTTACACTGCATCTTTGCAGCTGTGGCAACATCTCCTGCAAAAAAGGCATCACACATCGCAACCGTTTCCTTAGGCATGATATTGGAAAGAACAGAGATGACTCCCTTTCCTCCCATAGAAAGAGTCGGAACTATCTGATCATCGTTGCCGGAATAAATATCCAGACTTCCATCCAAAAGCGCAAACTCTTCCACCATCTTTGACAGATTTCCACTGGCTTCCTTGATTGCTGCAATCCGAGGATGCTTTGCAAGTTCCACAAATGTGGCAGGCTCAATATTGACACCTGTTCGAGATGGAATGTTGTATACGATGATCGGCTTTGTGGATGCATCTGCAATCGCATTGAACATCTTCACAAGGCCTTTCTGGGTTGCCTTGTTGTAGTAAGGTGTGACAACAAGCATTGCATCACATCCGATTGAACATGCATACTGTGTCAGTTCAATCGCGTAGGCTGTATCGTTGGAACCTGTTCCGGCAATACATGGAACACGTCCATTGATTCTTTTTACCGCGTAGGCAAGTACTTCTCTATGCTCTTCATCAGAAAGCGTGGAACCTTCACCAGTTGTTCCCGCAACGACCAATCCATTGATTCCCTGTTCAATCTGCCAGTCAATCAGCCTTCCGAATGCGTCATAGTCAACGCCATTTTCATTCATCGGGGTAACAATCGCCGTAGCAACGCCCTGAAATATTGTCTTCTCTTTCATGTTCTCTCCCTGTTTACTTCTTCTGTATTCTGTCGATGATACACAGTAATCAATGACAGTCTTGTTAATAATGATATATGATTCATTTCATTTAGACCAATGTTTTTTGGTGGTTTGATTCATAACTGTTGTAATTATTTACATTATTTATGAAAGAAATGAAAACACATTCAGCTACCTGTTATATTGTACGCCGATTCACTTCATCAACGTGTCGCTCAGAATTGCACCAGATGCGCAAAGAACAACAGCAGTCCCCTGCATAGCAAAAAAAATCCCATGACTACGCAAGGGATTTCAGTTATGGCGCCTTAAACAGGACTCGAACCTGTGACACCCTGGTTAACAGCCAAGTGCTCTACCGACTGAGCTATTAAGGCAACAACAGAATATTACCATCATCCCCCTCATCATGCAAGCACTTTTCTTACAAAATCATTCCGCAAAATATCTGCAGATGATTTCAATATCCTCTTCTTCAATACTCAGCAGTTTTCCGCTTTCATCCATTCTACAGGCAAGAGGTCTGCTGTAAATCTGCAGATCATACTGTGGTAGATGAACTGTCTTTCTGTCCACTTCCATATCCATATAAGTCGTATTGCCATGGATCAACTGATCAACCTTCTCTGTATCCGCCATGGTAATTACACAATTTCCATAAAATACCTGCACCATGATATGAGTCACATCCCGCTTTGGCATAGCTGAACACTCTGCGGCACGCTGTGCATCGCATCTTTTTCTTTCCTCTCTGTGTTTTTCTTCATAATACAGTTCAAAGCCATTACCAACACCACGACTTCTGTATACAGCCATGATGTCAGACTGTTTCTTATCCTCAGAATGTGATACATTCTGGAATGCAGAATCACTCACAAAGACAGGATTAACTGAAAAGACCGTCCAGAAGATTGTAAATACGATAAAGATGCATGGAGAAATCACTTATGAGCAGAAGTAATACGAAATGTAATCCTCCTGTGTACCAGGAACAAAAGATAATCAAGGGATCATTATTAAGGTTTGTCAAGAAAACTGTGTAAGTGATTTTCAATGAAGAATGTGCCAAGGAATCCTGCTGATTCATCTGTGGGAGGAATT
>JAEDEK010000151.1 GCA_016293365.1 Bulleidia sp.
TGTGTCTTTCCATCCGGTTTCAGCCATGGTGTACGTCTGCGCACTTCTTCCAGCTTTTTGGCAAGTCTATGTGCTGTCATGATGGCATAAGGCATCAGTTCTTCAGTTTCATCACTGGCATAACCGAACATGATACCCTGGTCTCCTGCAGAGATGACATCATGTGCGACGGCACTGTTGATTTCAGAAGACTGCGCGTTGACCTTTGTCAGAACATGATATTCTTCTTCGTAGCCGATTTCCTGTAATACGGATAAAGCAACTGCCTCATAATCAATATCTGCCTTTGTATTTGCTTCACCATATACAAGGATCAGATCATCCTTGATTGTTGCTTCAACAGCCATATGAGAATGTGGATCCTGTGCAAGTGCTGCATCCAGGATGGAATCTGCGATCAGATCGCAGATCTTGTCAGGATGTCCGCTTGTAACGGACTCGGATGTAAAATAGATTTTAGCCATAATAAAAACTCTTCCTTTCATCTGTCTTAACCAGCATCTTCAGAAAGAGTTGATTTCTGTTCTCTTTCCTAATCGATGTCAGCTGTACCACCTTATATATCTTTTTCATATACAGGTTGGTATGGGGGTCATCGAGCTGACTCTCTTCCCTCATTCTTGATTAAAGACGTGTACTATTAAACACTGTACACCGTATAAAGTCAACATGAAGTTGTACAAATGGGCAAAGTTGTAAGCATAAGGCATGGTAGAAGTACTGTTCCTGTAAACGGAACAAACATGTATGCGTTTACATTCAATGAGTAATATAATATAATTAGAATGATTCTAAAGGTGGTTTATATGAAGACAGTAATCATTGGAGGTGTTGCGGGTGGTGCAGCTGCTGCAACCAGAATCCGCAGACTGGACGAAAAGGCTGAAATCATTCTGATTGAAAGAAACGGCTATATTTCCTATGCGAACTGTGGGTTGCCATATTATCTTGGTGGTGTCATTGAAAGTCGAAGCGATCTTTCCGTGCAGACAGTTGAAGGGATGAAGGAGCGTTACCGCATCGATGTCCGTATTCATCAGGAAATGATTCACATCAATCGTGACAGACATACAGTAACAGTACATGATCTTCTGAATGGTACAGAATATGAGGAATCTTATGACAGACTTCTTTTATCAACCGGTGCTCATCCAGTAATACCTGACATGGAAGGCGTGAATCTGCCTGGTGTGTTTACATTACGTACCGTGGAAAATACATTTGCGATTGATGATTATATAGACAATGTAAAGGCAAAAAAAGCCGTTGTGATCGGTGGAGGGTTCATCGGACTCGAGATGGCGGAAAACCTGATCCATCGAGGCATGAAAGTAAACCTGTTACAAAGAGGTAATCAGGTAATGAACATCCTGGATGAAGACATGGCTTCCTTTGTTCATACCACATTAAAAGAAAACAGAGTCAATCTCACTTTGAATGCAGATGCACAGAAGATTGAACAGGATGCAGACGGATTGCTTGTATCCTTAAAAGATGGATGTCGTATCAAGGCAGATCTTGTCATCCTTGCGATCGGCGTTATCCCGGAAACATCCGTTGCCAGAGATGCAGGATTAACTACAGGGACCAAAGGAGCACTTGTTGTGGATGATCAGATGCGTACCATTGATCCGGATATCTTTGCTGTAGGAGACTGCGTGGAAACAGTCCATCTGGTTAATGGGGCAAAAGTACATATTGCTTTAGCAGGCCCGGCAGTGAAACAGGCAAGAGTTGCTGCGGATGTGATCTCAGGCAAAGATACACACTACAAAGGACAGATCGGATCTTCTGTTATGAAACTGTTTGATCAGACCGTTTCAGCATGCGGCATGTCAGAAAACCAGGCAAAAAGAAGCGGCATTGCCTGTGACAGTATCGTGCTGACCCCATCTGATCATGCTTCCTATTATCCCGATGCATCAGTGCTGATCATGAAGATTGTTTATGAAAAGGAAACAATGCGATTACTTGGTGTACAGATCATCGGCGAAAAAGGTGTGGAAAAAAGAGTGGATGTATTGGCATGTGCCATATATAACGGCATGAGCGTGGATGAATTATGGCAGATGGATCTTTGTTATGCACCACCTTACAGTTCTGCCAAAGACCCGGTGAACGTGGCAGGTGCTATCCTGGATAATATTGCAGAAGGTGTACTGCAGACATTTGACTGGAAACAGCTGGAACTTCTGATGAAAGATCCGGATGCACAGATTGTTGATGTCAGAACACAATCGGAATATGAAACGATGCATATAAAAGGCATGCATATTCCGCTGGATGAACTGCGGGATAGAATTCACGAAATACCGAAAGATAAAATAGTTTATGTGGTCTGCCAGAGTGGCCTGCGCAGCTATGTGGCATGCAGAATCCTGCATGCATATGGATATGAATGCAGAAGTCTGTCTGGTGGACTGAGGTTTGCCATGCATGTATTAAATGAGGTGCATTACAGCAGGGAAACGCATCCATGTGGAATGGATCGTGCATAGAAAAGGAGCAACATATGAAGTATATTTGCAGAATCTGTGGTTATGTTTACGATGATGCAAAGGAAAAGGTACCGTTTGAGCAGCTTCCGGATGACTGGAAGTGCCCGTTATGCGGCGCCATGAAAAAAGACTTTGTACCGGAAAGTGTAACTGCAGACACAACATCATTACAGGTTGAAACAGACCTGAAACCTCTGAATGAAGGACAGCTGGCGATGGTATGCTCCAATCTGGCAAGAGGCTGCGAAAAGCAGTATCTGCTGGAAGAAGCGGAACAGTTCAGAAAAATTGCAGAGGTTTTGACAAAGAAAGTACCACCACAGGATGATGCGGACGTAAAGGCACTTTCAGATCTTCTCAAAAAAGACATTGAACTGTATCCTGGCGTCAGAAAAACAGCGGATCAGAACAATGACAGAGGAGCAGCACGTATCTGTGTATGGGGAGAAAAGGTGACAAGGATGCTGGACAGCCTCGTGGATAGATATCTGAGCGAAGGTGAAGCAATGCTTGAAAATACGCAGATCTGGGTATGTACAACATGCGGATTTGTATTTGTTGGAGAGGCTGCACCTGAACTTTGCCCGGTATGTAAGGTGCCATCGTGGAAGTTTGAAAAAGTGGAGGGCAGATAATATGGAAAAGAAAGCAGAAATGTTTGCATATCGTAATCTGAGGCTTTGTACAAAAGACTGCCTTTGCCTGTACGTCTGCCCAAGCGGGGCAACCGATACAGAAAACAGTATCATTGATCGGGAAAAATGTATCGGCTGTGGAAAGTGTGCTGCAGCATGTCCAAGTGGTGCCATTCACATGGTTCCTTATGACTATCCACCACAGCAGCCAAAGACGGATTTGACAAAAGCTGCTTTGAATCAGCTGGCGGATCAGAAAGCAACCGGTGAAAACATTGCCCGTACGATAAAAAATACAACAGAGAAAGATGGTCTTTACAGACTGATGGTCGCAGTAGAAAAAGCAGAACGACTTGTTGGTGAAGATGTCATGCGTGAAGCAGGCTTCATGTTGCCACAAAGCAAAGACGCACATGAAATGCTGAAGGGGATTGCGGGAAGAAAAGATCTGGATGAAGAAACACGCAAAACTGCTGAAAAGCTGGATACTGTGATTAACTGTAATGAGAAACAGACAGAAACTCCAAACAAAAAATGGAGATGTTCCGTATGTGGGCATATCCATGAAGGAGAGCAGCCACCAAAGATGTGCCCGATCTGTCGCCAACCTTCATCCGTATTTGAACTCGTCAAACATGAAAAGAAAAACAGATACGCAGGTACACAGACAGAAAAGAACCTGGAAGCAGCATTTGCCGGTGAATCTCAGGCAAGAAACAAGTACACATATTTTGCATCCAAGGCAAAAAAGG
>JAEDEK010000152.1 GCA_016293365.1 Bulleidia sp.
CAGCCATTCTGTTCTCCTTCAATACTGTTATTATACCGAAGAATCCCTTATGATAGCTGTGATGAGGAATACACTATGAACACATTACCATTACAGACAATGCAGGAATTGACTGTTTCCTTTACACGAAAGAAGTTTCTGAAATACAAACCTGCTACTGTTAAGAATCTGCTGATCAAAAAGAACAGTGATGGCAATACCTTCAGCAATACCAGTTTCATGTATCATCTGATTCAGGAATGTGGTAGCAGGAATACTGTCGATGAAGATGTATATGGAAGAGCATTGATTGATGCAATGATGGAAGCGGAAAGAATACAGTAATCGTAAAAATGAACCAAAGAGAAGATCTTTGGTCTGTTATAATTCATTTACATTACAGGAGAAACGGATATGTTGATCAGTAAGAAACTGCAGAAAAAAGAGATGTTTTCCAAAGCAGAGTCTGGTGTTGTGGATGTCATCAGTCATCTTGGAGAATCTATTGAAGGGGTAACGGTAAGACAGCTTGCAGCGAAGGCATATGTATCCACATCTGTTGTCATCCATGTATGCAATAAAATGGGGTTTGATGGTTATCGCGACTTTGTTGCAGCCTGGATGGAAGAAATGCGCTATCTGAAGAATCACTTCAGAGAGGTAGATGCCAATTTTCCTTTTACAAAGCAGGATCCATTACAGGATGTGATGACATCCATCGCAAAGCTGTATTCGGAAACCTCCTCAGATACACTTTCCATGGCGAAAGAAGCTGATTTTCAAAAGGCGGTCAGACTTCTTCAAAAAGCAGTAGATATCCATGTATTCTGCATAGGTGATTTCATATCCTGTGGACAGGTATTTGCGGATCGTATGATGCGGATTGGCAGAAATGTAACGGTAACAGACAATATGGGACGTCAGTTTTTCTTTTCCGGTAATATGAGTGAAAAGGATTGCGCCATTGTACTGACGTATACTGGAACAACAGAGAAAACAATTGAGATTATGAATCATCTGTATTCACATCATGTACCGGTGATTCTGATTGTCGGCATGGGAGAGCAGACTATCCGTAAGATGAGTGATGTTGTACTGACTCTGACTACCCGTGAGCATCTTTCTTCCAACATCGGATCCTTTACTTCTTCTGTTTCTGCATCACCCTTCTGGATCTGCTGTATGCATGCTATTTCAGAAGTGAATATGAGAAGGCAATGGAAAGAAGAATTGCATATACACATGAGTATGAGAAAAACAGAAAGCCTGCATCAGCACTGATGGAGCCGTGAGTTAAAGTAACGATTATAGTCTGAAAACAGTGTTATCTGATCAATGTCATTGAAGGATTGAAATCAGGAAACACTGTTTTTATTAATGCATGTTGGATTGTAATCAGGCAGAAATACATGTATTCTCATGGCAGTAAAGAGGGAGGATACGTAATTTGGAAAAGTTGTTGCTTGTTTTGATTCCTGCTGTATGTGCAGGTCTGATTCAGGGAGTCACAGGATTTGGTGCAGGTATTGTCATGATGATCTTTCTGCCGATGATCTTTCCTGTTGTTACCAGTGCGGGAATATCTCAGTCAATCTGTCTTGTATTGACGTTCATGATGTTTTTACGATACAGGAAATATGCCAATCTGAAGCTGATTGCATGGCCAGCTGTGATATTTCTTGTGATCAGCAGTATCTGCATGCAGTTTTCTCAATATGTGAATCAGAATCTGATGAAACTGATTCTTGGCATCTTTCTTCTGCTGCTTTCCATCTGGTTCCTCTTTCTTGCAAGAGATGACTTCCATCCAAAGGGAATCGTGTCATTTCTTTGTGTAGCAATATCTGGTATGTGTGATGGATTGTTTGGTGTAGGTGGTCCATTGATGGTTGTTCTGTTTTTATCCAGAACGGAATCAAAGGAAGAATACCTAGGCACCATACAGAGCTTCTTTCTTCTGACAGTGCTTTATGCAGTTGGATTCCGTTTTATGAATGGTCTTCTTCCATTTGATGCGATCAGTTATATACTGATTGGAATTGTTGGAGTACTCAGTGGATTGGTGGTTGCTAATAAGATTGTAGAGAGAATAAATGGAGAGCTTCTTAAGAAGCTGACGTACGTTCTGATTGGAATATCAGGTATCATCAATGTCATAACTGTATTGTTGTAAGGATGGCTGAGGCTGTCCTTTTTTTGATATGAGAAAATGAAAAAAAGAGTGATAAATAACATGAAAATGGATATTGGTAAGGTGAACGTTACGTGCAGGTTGGATTTATGTTTGAGAATGAACGAATTGGAAGAAAACTATTGCGAATCAGGTAGAATAAGTACTAAGCTTTAATCAACAATAGATTATGCAGTAACGAAAAAAGTGTGTTTCGCGCAATCTGCAAAGACTTCTAAAAGAAAGAGGAAATACTATATGGAAAACAAATTTGGAAAATTCCTGGAAAATGCAGGTAATGCTGCTAAAGGTGCTTTTGACAAAGCAAAAGAGATTACGATTCAGGCTGTTGATCAGAATGATGACGGAAAGTTTGATCTGAATGATGTAACATCTGTAGTTAATGTTGTTGGCGATACAATGAAGAAAGGCGCTGATGCAGTGATGGAAAGCGCAGAAGAAACCCGTAAGAGGCTTGATCTGAAAGCATTGCAACCTATTTTTGTAGATACACTGGATCAGACTGAGTTTCTGATGTCAAAGCTGATCCATGTAACGGAGCGCGACAAAAAACATGCTGAAAGTGATGTATGTCAGGGGTCAATTGGATACATGTCTGATAAAGGTGGGCTCCATGTTGTAAACATTTTCAGAGATTCAATTGATACATTTGGATTATCATTTTACCCGGATGCTGATTGTGAGTTTTATTATGTAAACCCAACAGACAGGGATAATTACATTTCTTTAGACAGTTATTTCAGCTACATGAAAATGGTGAGAATAAATGAACTGCAGAGAGTTGCACAGGAACTTGGTGCAAAGCATTTCAAGGTAACCTATAAGGAAGAACAGACTTCCTTCTCTGATACGAAAGCAAGTACTCATCTGAAGTTTGGAAATAATCAAGGCACAGGAGCTTCGCATGAAGCTGCAGAGAAAAAGTATTCTGTAGTAGATGTTGCTGCCGAATTGAATATGACAGGGCATGCCCCAAGAAAACCGGAACTGAAATATTTGGCAAAGGATGATAGTGTACAGAATCTGGTGTATTTGAGAATGAATGGTGGTGAAGACTTCCACAGTCATAGAATCTCAATCAAGATGAGTAATTCTTCCGGTATCAGAGAAAGTGATGCTGCAAAGATTGATGCAGTGTTAAAGGGTATGAAAGTGGCTGGAAATGCTACTGTCTTCAATGAAGCAAAGAATGAATCAAGAAGATACCTGGAATACGAAATCGAGTTTTGATAGCAGAAAAACAGAAGGTCAGGCTAACTGGCCTTCTAAAGTTCCTGATATGTTATTGGTAGAGAAATATATCAGGATAACGAATAGCGGTTGGTAATGAGGAACTAGAAATGCAGAATAATCAGACATTGGAATACTATGAAAAGAATGCAGATGCCTATGTGAAGGATACAGTTTCTGTTGATTTTACGGATGTACAGAACCGTTTTATGCAGGCATTAAAAGGAAGGAAAATACTTGACTTTGGTTGTGGATCCGGAAGGGATACACTGTATTTTCTGAATGCTGGTTATGATGTGGATGCTGTGGATGGCTGCAGGGAATTCTGTATCAGTGCAACTCAGTTAACAGGTATTCCAGTCAGACATATGCTGTTTCAAGAGTTGAATGAAATTGATTGCTATGATGGCATATGGGCATGTTCCTCTATTCTGCATGTATCAAAAGACGACCTGA
>JAEDEK010000153.1 GCA_016293365.1 Bulleidia sp.
GCGATTCCTCCCGCTGATAAATCAGCAGGTTTCCTCGCCAGGTAGATTCAATGAATAAAGAAACAGAAAATGCATTGCAGGAACTGATTGGACGACTGGAACAGAAAGGTTTTTTCAGGAAATACTGCAGACTTGTATGCCCATCCTATGAAAATGGAGGATGTCAGGACTGCAGGCTGACACGCAGGCAGATCCTGGAACTGTGGGCACAGCAGACAGATGTCTTTGATTCACTGGGCAGGGAGGTGTATGATAAGCCTGAGGAAAGATCATGACATTACAACAGCTCATACAACTGCTGAAACAGGCGGAGCGCCCTGAACAGATAGAAACATATCGTACTCAGATTACACAGCTGATACCGGAAGTATCCATCATGTTTGAGTATGATCAGAACAACCGCTATCATCAGTATGATCTTTGGACGCATACCCTGATGACGGTGTGTGATCTGCCCAATGATCTGGATGATGTGGTATACCTTGCAGCTTTGCTGCATGATATCGGAAAAGTGGAAAGCCGCTGCAGAGGAAACAGAGAAAATGACAGACAGAGCCATTACTATGGCCATCCGCAGGTCAGTGCACGTATTGTAAAACAGCAGATCATTCCACGTCTGTTACAAAGCGACAGTACTATGGATGATCAGATGGTGCATGATCTTGTATGGCTGGTGGAACATCATGATGATGCACTTCCTTCTGAGTGCAGTCGTGTCAAACGGATCCGTGAGAAGATCGGAGGACGTCTGTTTCAGATGTGGATGGAACTGCAGATTGCTGATGCAAGGGCACATGTCATTCTTCCAAAGGTGCTGAACCGTATTGTGATCTGTGAAAAATGGTTGGCATATACAGACTGACAGATGGGAAACCATCTGTTTTCGTATATAATGTCTTTTGAAGTGAGGTACAGATATGCATGGAATCATAGCGACATGGCGTATGGCTCTTGAGGGAATTGAAAAAGCCGATGCCATGTTGAAAGAAGGAAAAAACGCTTCGGATGCGATCGAAGCGGCAATCAGGGAAGTGGAAGATTATCCGTATTATAAATCCGTAGGATATGGCGGTCTTCCAAATCAGGATGGTGTGCTGCAGATGGATGCAGGCTATATGGATGGTGACAGTCTTTCCGTCGGGGCAGTATGTGCCATTGAAGACTTTGCCAATCCGGTATCCATTGCCCGTAAACTCAGTCAGGGAACTGTCAACAACATCCTTGCTGGACAGGGCGCTGCTCAGTTTGGAACAGAATATGGATTTGAGCAGAAAAAAATGCTGACGGATCGGGCAAAACGGATCTATGAAAGAAAAAAGGCGGAGCTGGCACAGAATGATCAGCTGCGTCCATACGATGGCCACGATACTGTAGGCATGGTATGTGTCGATGATGAAAGTCATGTTGTTGCAGCAACAAGCACATCCGGTCTTTTTATGAAGCGCAACGGCAGAATCGGTGATTCTCCATTTGTCGGCAGCGGCTTCTATGCGGATTCTCAGGTCGGCGGGGCAACTGCCACCGGCCTTGGAGAGGATATCATGAAGGGCTGTATCAGCTATGAAATTGTCCGGCGGATGAAGGAAGGCATGCCGGTACAGCAGGCGTGTGAAACAGCAGTCAACCAGCTGGATGAAACACTGAAAGAAAGACGTGGTCAGGCTGGAGACATTTCTGTTGTGGCAATGGACTGCAACGGGAACTGGGGTTGTGCTACAAACATTGAAGGTTTCTCTTTTGTCGCAGCAACACAGCATAGTGCACCTGTTGTATATCTTGCTCATAGACTGGATGATGGTCATACAGTATTTGAAAAGGCAGACCAGCAGTGGCTGGATGCATATATGCACAATCACAGTGCAGCAGTGGAGTAGGGAATATGGAAAGAATCATTGAAGTATGCTGTGGTGGATATTATGATGCTCTGCAGGCATATAAAGGCGGAGCGAAAAGAATTGAACTCAACAGTGCTCTGCATCTTGGGGGATTGACGCCGACAATCGGATCACTGATCCTGACAAAACAGAATACGGATCTGAAGGTCATCTGCATGGACCGTCCAAGAAGTGCAGGTTTCCACTATGATGAAATCGATTTTGAGACAATGAAGGCGGATGCGCATGCCTTAATGCGCAATGGAGCGGACGGTATTGCTTTCGGCTGTCTGGATGCAGAAGGAAATATCGATGTGGAACAGACACGTCAGATCATTGAGATTATCCGCAATTATCATGGAGAAGTCGTGTTCCATCGTGCTTTTGACTGTGTTGCAGATCCATATCAGTCCATTGAAATACTGATTGATCTTGGCGTTGACCGTATTCTGACAAGCGGACTCAAGGCTAAGGCCATGCAGGGAAAGGATCTGATCCGCGATCTTCAGAAAAAGTATGGGGATCGGATTGAACTGCTTGCCGGAAGCGGTATGAATGCTTCCAACGCAAAGGAAATGATGGATGATACCGGTATTTTTCAAGTACATTCCTCCTGTAAAAACTGGAAGTACGATCCTACCACAACAGGCCAGGAAGTCAGCTATGGTTTTGCGGCATCACCACATGATAATGACTATGATGTTGTCGATGAAACTCTTGTCAGACAGCTTGTGGAAAGTATCTGCTGATACTCGACTGCATCTTGTATGTGAAGGTATGGTTTTTTCTAAGAAAAAACCGGCTTTCACGTCGCGTTGACACATGTTAATCCGCGTTGCTTGTATCTTTCTTGGATGCAGGGCATGATGAACCTGTGAAATGCAGGGAGGTAGTACATATGCTGAGTCACAATCTGAAAGTCCTTCGACAGGAAAAAGGGCTGTCACAGCAGGAACTGGCAGGTCGGTTGAATGTAGTCAGACAGACTGTATCCAAATGGGAACAGGGATTATCTGTTCCGGATGCGGATCTGCTGATCAGACTGTCAGAAGAGCTGGAAACACCTGTTCATGTTCTGCTTGGTGAAAACAGACAGGAAAAGGAAGCCGAGGATCTGAAGGCAATCGCCAGTAAACTGGAAGTCATTAATCTGCAGCTGGCAGAAAACAGAAAACGGAAGGAAACCATACTGCTTTCCGTATTGATCGTGCTATGTATCTGTATACTGGCAGGATGGGTATGGCTGTATCAGGATCAAAGTTCATATATGAACTGGGAATACTCTGATCCTGAAACAGCGGTGCTTGCGACAGGTATGCATGTGATGGAATGGGTGTTTGTCAGATTTACACCACTTCTTCTATTCCTGTGTGCTGTGATCATTTTCGTCACTTTACAGAAACGGTACAGGTAATATTACAGAACAGTGTCTTTTGAAGAAATGTGTCACGAGACTGGATGGTTATGGTCTTTTTTCAAAAAATGCCGACAATGGTGTGGTTTTACCGGGATGCTCCCTGGATTTGAAATCAGAAAAGAGGAAGGTGCGACAGGTACCACAGCGTCCATGAATCTGAAGTATACCGAATCTGCATCGCTGTCGACAAATGGATTTACAAAACCGGGCTGGAAGCTGATCGGATGGAGTACAGAAGAAAACGCATCTGTGCCTGTATACCAGCCAAAGCAGAATGGATGGAACATTAACAAATAATGCGGAAATGGAAATAAGCCTGAAGGCAGAAGAAAAAGGAGAAAAGAAATCTTGAAAAAACAACGAAGATTCTTGCAGCAGCTGTGTGTGGCTGCATGGTAACGCCGGTCCACGCTGATGAGGGGAATACAGTAACAATCACGTATACAGTTGCCAGTTCCTATACGTTTGTAATTCCGGATTCTTTCACAACAGCAGAGAATGCGGAATATACGGTAGAAATCGGCAAGAATCCGATCATTCCGTATGGATCACAG
>JAEDEK010000019.1 GCA_016293365.1 Bulleidia sp.
GTGAGTATCACTATGGGATTTTTTCAAATATCAACTAAATCTTTAAAAAGAGCGTCATATAAAAAGACACGGTCAGACGATCGTGTCAATGGTTGAATGCATCCGGCAGATCATTTTCCAGCAGGATTGTATCCTGGCGTGAAGCCGTGGAATAAACGATATCAAATGCTTCCGCAACTTTATCTACAACTTTGACATGTTCCATGTCAAATCCACTTTCCATCAGGCCTGCATAGATCGGTTCTGTCTGAATTCTTCCAACAAGGATGACTTCATCCACCCTGTCTTTCATTAATGTACCGAATCGATGATTGACTTCTTCCTGCTTTTCACCAAGATCAATCATACCCGGAGTGACAATATACCTTGTACCAGGCATCATGGAAAGTACTTCCAAAGCCATGGCAGAACCGGTTGGATTGGCATTGAATGCATCATCAATAAAGCGGTAACCGTTGATCTTTTTCAACTCAAGTCTGTGTTCCACCTGCTGCATTGCTGATACAGCTCTTGCGATTGTCTGCCATGAAATACCAAGATATCTTGCTACAGCCACAGCAGAAAGAATATTGAGAATGTTCAATTCTCCCAGAAGCTTTGTTTCCAGACGGATCCTTTCCTTACCGTGAACTACGGTAAAGGACGAACCGGTGGATGTATAGGTGATATCAACAGCACGATAATCCACTTTCTCATAATGGATGCCATAGGTTGCTGTAGCCACTTTGTTTTTCACATTCCAACCGCGGATGAACGGATTGTCATAATTCATGACGCCAAATCCATCCTGTGGCAGCATTTCGATCACATTCATCTTTTCCTTTGTGATGTTTTCCTGACAGCCGAAAGTATTAAGATGCTGAGGTCCAATGGAAGTGACAACACCGATGGATGGATTCACAAACTCCATCAGTTCCCGGATATCACCAACATGGTCCGCACCCATCTCACATACAAAAACCTGATGAATCGGTTTGAGCATTTCACGGATGGTACGAGTGATACCCATCGGTGTGTTATAGCTGGCAGGAGTCATCAGAGAATTATACTGCTGAGACACCATTGCCTGCATGATGTTTTTGGTTGTGGTTTTTCCAAAGGAACCAGTAATTCCGATTCTGATCAGCGATGGATCTGAGGCAAGGATCCTTTTTGCATCATTCAGATAATGTGCACGTACACCTGCTTCAATCGGAGCAGTCATTCCATCCATCGGCCAGATCAGAAGCCATGGCAGAAACCACCCCGCTGCATATGCCAGATAATCCAGGTCATACAGAAAAATGACAAGTGCACACAGCACTTCCAGCCCCACAATAAAACCGATCTGTCTTTTCACGCGGGCAGTATAGGCAAGCGGTTTGATGTAATGCGTATGCTTTTCAATAAACCATGACATCAGTCCGGTAAACACAAGCATAACAGCAGTGATGATCTGCACCGGCAACCCTGGAACAAATAATCCTGCAGCCGCAAGAACAACGGAACTGGTGATATAGAATACATCTTCTCTGGCAAGGCGGGCAAGGTTTTCTTTCAGCCATGCCTGATAACGCCCTGTTTCATATCTGTTCTGCTGGAAAATAAACAGTGCCCTTTTTGTCGGCACAACCATGGCAAATGCCATCGCAATCATGACAACCCACTTCATGCCTGTTCATCCTCCTTCACAAATACATCGATAACAGCGTTGAAACGGTCGCTCTGATGCCAGTATGCCCAATGGTCATCCCCTTCAAAGACCGCAAGTCCTGCATCCTTCATTTCCTTTTCCATCTGCTGTCCCATCCATAAAGGAGCAGCTGTATCAAGATCTCCCCAGACAAGCAGTACCGGACAGGTAACCGAATGCAACAGCGGCGCTATATCATCATTGACAACCTTTACAAATGTCGGCTTCATGATACCCACGGCATTTCTGTAATCTTCAGAACCGGCATTTTTCTGCAGTTCCTGCAGTCTTCCCTTCTGCCCTGTAATTTTCAGTACAAACTTCCCGAGTTTGTATGTTTTTGTCGCGATATGCCATTTCAGATCATGTTTCGGCCGTATGCCTGCAGCTCCAGTCAGAACCATACGGATTACACGTTGCGGGTTTTCAGCTGCAAAGCGGATCGCAACACGGCATCCAAAGGAATGACCAATCAGGATAACCCGATCAATCCCGATTGTTTCAAGAAACTGTTCAAAAAACTTTTCGTATTCAATGACGCCCCATGCTTCAGGTGGTAATCCGGATTCCCCGAATCCTGGAAAATCCAAAGAGACAACCCGGAATCTGTCTTTCAGGTGATCAAAGACATGAATCATCATTTCTTTGTTCTGACCCCATCCATGCATCAGTACAACAGGGATTCCGTTTCCCTCTTCCATATATGCGGTTGTTACACCATTAATATCTACTGTTTTATTCATACGCCACTATTCTATAACAAAATCCCTGCAGATTTGAATCAAATGGCGAAAACATGCCTGTTTTCCATACAGAATATATGTACCATCAGTCTGGAAGATGATCTATCATCCAGGCAATCCCCTTCAGCATTCTCCCATCCGGATCAGTAAAGTGGCCTCCTGGATTCATTTCATATCGACATATATGATCTTTTTTCAGATACTGTGCAGCTTCGTCCATACACAGCTCAACGCTGGAAAGGACAGGATTTCTGCTGTATTTCTCTTTTTCACCAAGGGAAAGATATACGACAGATGTATTCAGACTGTGTTCTTTAAGATACTGTAAAAATCCCGGATACCAGAGCGAGCCTGAACAGGACACGCACCCATCAAAAAGATCAGTCTTTGTACAGGCATACAGACTGAACAGGCCGGCAAGCGAGTAACCGGCAATGATCCGGTATTTCCATTGTGTATTTCCAATCACCGGGTGACGGATCAGTTCCTGGATGAGTGCATCCGCCTTTCCTTCAAAAGCAGAATCCCCTGGAAAAACAGCATCTGCTTTCCATGGGGAAAGATCTGCATTCCAGTCAATATCATAAATCGACAGGACACTTTCTGTCCGTCTGAATGAAATTTCTTTCTGACTGATCAGAACAATCAGTGTATCATTTCCATGGTGAAAGCTGTATTTCATTGCAGATACATCTTCTGCAGGGTTTCCATATCCTGTTTACTGGCATGCAGAACTTCTTCAATATAGTGGACAACAGATCCATATTCCTCTTTGAGATACTGAATCATCCGTCTCATCCATGCGCCAATCACACCCGCAATCGCAACGGCTGCTGTTCCTGCTCTGTCTTTTCCGCCTGTACAGTGCCATAGAACCGATTTATCTTCCGGTAAGGCCCGAAGCTGTCTGAAAAACTGAGCAAATCCTTTCTGTGATACTTCAGATTGAACAAAACGGATATAGGTATCCTCATTCATGATTCCCTGTCTGACCATCTCAATGAGTGCATTGATCGGATCCCCTTCATACATACGTGTCATGGCATCATTGACGCCTTTGTCCAGCTGTTCATCACTGACATGGATGTTATACCAGGATACACCATCCATGATAGGATCCTTTCCTGCCTTCACTTCAGTTTCAGTGCGCAGATCGATGATCATGCCCAGATGCTCCTGATTGACAAGGATATCCATATCCTGTGGCGTTGCTTTGACAAGCATGCGCGTACGTAACAGCTTATGTGGACGGATGGCTCTTCCATCCTGTGTACGATATCCTGCCAGTGTTCTGGCATTGGACACACCTGTCAGATATAATGACTGTGTTTCCATTGTTCTTTCTTCGTTCATAGTTTCTCCTTTTCAAAAAGGAACAGTTGCCATGTCAGGCAGCGGTTCCCTCATTTTTTGTATTGCGATGGCTGTTTTTTTCTTTTCGTCTCTGCTCTTTGATGCGATGTTCCTTCCAGATCCGGAAACATACACCATCTTTGAGATTCTCCGCCTGCACACGATATCCATAAGTTGTACAGACACGATACACAATGGACAGGCCAAGGCCGAACTGTCCATCCGTTCCCTTTTCATATGGATGGAACAGAGTTTCCATACGGTCCTCTTCAATGTGACTTCCATCATTGATGACGCACAATTCATTTTCATGCAGTTCAACAATGATGTGCGACTTTGCATAGCGCAGAGCATTATCAATCAGATTCTCCACCGTAATCCGCCACGGCTCCTCTTCTCCATGGAAACAGATATCCGGATCTGCTTCTGCGATCAGTTCGATTTCCGGTCTGACAACCTTCAGAGACAGGATCGCCTTTTCAATGACTTCATTCATATCAAGGCAGTTACCAGCCGGAGCTGTATCCTGCAGATATCCCATTTTATTGAGCAGAATCAGGCTGCGGACTTTCTTCTCCAGTCGACCAGCGTGTTCAATGATGACATCAACTGACTTTTCCAGAGTATCGTATGGATAAATACCATCCTTGATGGCTTCTCCATAGGATTTGATCGTTGCGATCGGTGTTTTCAGATCATGTGAAATATTCTGAATCATTTCTTCCTTTTCTCTGTTCTGTCTGGAAAGCTCATATTCCATTTCTGTTAAGGCAACAGCCACTTCACCGATTTCATCATTTCGTTTTACATTCAGCTGTGCCGGTTCATCATTTCTGACTTTGGTTATATAGCTTTGGATCTGATTCAACGAAAAGATCAGAGAACCGACCCATACAAGCAGAATCGCAAACAGAATACCGATCATACATCCATTCATCAGCACAATGCCGTTGATCAAAGACCTCTGAAATCTTTCACGATAGGCATCCGACAGGATGGAAATCAGATATCTGCCGTCTTTCAGAAGTGTCATGGAATACAGAGATGTGACATTGCGGGTTACGCCATCTTCATCTACGTCTGTTGTCTGCATGGAATAATCCTGTGTGCCTTCCAGTTTCCTGACAGCATTTCTTCGGATATCCTGTTTCAGATCATCGTTAATCGGCTCCCCGACCAGATGCACCATGGCGTCTGCTGTTGGCACATACAGATATACTTTAATGGAGGAATCCGATGATTCTATTTCGAGCTGATGATCCGGATTTTCATTCATATAGACGATCATGGTATTCTGGGAATTATGAAGAAGTTCATACATTTCCGTCATGGAAAACTGATCGATCGCCGGATTGAGGAAAAAGAATACAAATCCTGCAAAGATGGAAACAAACAGGAAGACAATACCGAGCAGCTGTTGTGTCAATGACAGTTCATGCAGCCACAGTCTGATGCGCTTCATCCAAGTTTGTATCCGAATCCGTAAATTGTCTTGATACTGAGATTCGGCATCTTCTTTCTAAGTCTACGCAGTGTATCGTCTACAACACGGTCGGAACCGAAATAGTTTTCTTCCCATACCTGTTCCAGAATCTTCTCACGAGGAAATGCCTTGCCACGGTTATTGACAAACATCATCAGAAGATCAAACTCCTTGGTTGTCAGTTCAATCTGCGTGCTTCCTTCCACAACCGTTCTCTGATTCTCATCAATATCATATCCATCAACAGACAGATACTTGTCCTCGTCACGATAGACACGTCTCATCAGATTATTGACGCGAAGTACAAGTTCCTTTGGTGAAAAAGGCTTTGTAATGTAATCATCTGAACCTTTTTCAAGACCGATGATACGATCAAATTCCTTATCTCTTGCCGACATGAAGATTACAGGAACTTCCCCGTCATGCAGACGTATCTCTTCAATCAGATCAAATCCACTCTTATCTCCCAGCATGATATCAAGAATCCACATATGAACATCATCATCTGAAGTATGTGCAGATGCCTCATCAAATGTCAGATAGGAACGGACGTCATATCCTTCCTTTTCCAGATAGCGTTTGACAAGTTCATTCAGATCCTTCTCATCTTCTACAATTGCAATTACTCTTTTCATGATAGTCACCTTCTTAATGATTTCGTAAAGCTGCCAATCAGGCCTTTTCCCGAACATATTTTATCACACTGCATATAAAAAGGGACAGTCTGCCTGACGAAACTGTCCACTTCATTATGCGCCATATTTTTCCTGAATCAGATCTGCGATACGATGACAGACTTCATGACAGATTTCATCTGTTTCCGCTTCCGCCATGACACGCAGCAGAGGTTCTGTACCACTTGGACGGACAAGTACCCTGCCATTACCATGCAGCTGAACATCCACATCGGATACAGCAGCTTTTACCTGTGGATCATCCATGACCTTTGTCTTGTCTGTTACACGTACATTCACCAGAAGCTGCGGATAGATCTTCAGTCCTTCCATCAGTTCCTGTACGCTCTTTCCACTCACTTTCATGACTTTCAGAATGGACAAAGCTGTCATCAGACCATCACCTGTTGTGGCATGACGCTTGAGGATGATATGCCCAGACTGTTCTCCGCCGACAATATATCCTTTTCTGCACATCATGTCATAGACATATTTATCGCCGACATCCGTCTTTTCAACATGGATGCCTTCTCTTTCCATTGCTTTCCACAATCCCAGATTTGCCATGACAGTTGTAACGACTGTATTTCCTTCCAGAACACCAGCATCTCTGTAATACTTACCAAGGATGTACAGCATGTAGTCACCATCCACCTGTCTTCCATCCGGAGCGATTGGAATCTGTCTGTCCGCATCACCATCAAATGTCAGACCAAGATCATATTCTCCTTCATGCTCTTTCATGAAGGAAATGAAATCCTCAGGGTGAGTAGAGCCACAGTGACTGTTGATATTGATGCCATCCGGCTGTGCATTGAATACGGTCACTTCAGCGCCCAGTCTTTTCAGTGTTCTTTCTGCAGTAAAGGAAGAGGAACCATTTGCACAATCCATGGCGATCTTCATGCCGGAAAGATCCAGTGGATATTCTTCAACGATCCAGTCAAGATAGTTTTCCAGTCCCTGTGGATAGGAAATGACTCTGCCAATGGCATCATCTGTTGCATAAGGGACATCCACTTTACCATCCAGATAGTCTTCGATCAGTTCTTCGACTTCTCCCTGAAGTTTGACACCCTCTTTGGAGAATATCTTGATTCCATTATCATAATATGGATTATGACTTGCGGAAATCATTGCACCACAGGCAAAATCTTCATTGACTGTCAGATAACACACGCAAGGTGTCGGACAGAAACCGACAAGATATGCATCACAACCAGATGCTGCGATTCCTGAAGCAAGTGCATTTTCCAGCATATCGGAAGAGAGTCTTGTATCTTTTCCGATGACAATCTTCCTTCTGCCTTCTCTGCTGTAATAATAACCAAGGTAACGTCCGACCTTGTAGGCTGTTTCAGCATTCAGCCCTGCATTCGCCTTACCACGGATACCATCCGTACCAAAATATCTACTCATTGTTGATTGTTCCTCCCTCTGCTGCGGAATCATCTGTTTCACCAAGGACATTCAGCGAATATGTACTGTCTTTCAGCTTATAACTGACAAGCCCGTTGGTTGGCTGTTCCACCTTCAGTTCAAACGTCTGCAGACCAGGCGTTGCATCCTTCATGTCGATGTACACATTGATCATGTCTGCACTGACAGTTGCAATATTATCTTCTGTACCACTGACTTCCACGGATACGGTTGTGATGTTATCCGGTTGAGATGCCTTATAATGATTGACATTGTTTTTGACATGAATCGGAACACTATCAATCGTCTTGGTTGTGGATTTACCAAGCGTCACGTTCATTGTAATCTGACTGACGGAAACACTGGATACACCAGATGGTAATGAAACCGGTCTTAATACCGTCGCATCCTTTGTCAAGGCAGAAGCATCCAGCGTTACTGTTATATTGTCTATATCTGCAAGAACACTTTCCGATCCATAGATCGTAACTGTCTGCTGATCCAGTGTAATGGAACTGATTGCCTTACCATCCGGCACTTCACCACTGACCTGTACATTAACCGGTACTGATTTACTCGGATTTGTGACAGGTACAACAACATGCACTTCATTCGGAATGATGTCCGCATTGACCGGATTACCATTGGAATCATACGCCACAAGTCTGGCATTCTGTTCAAAATCAGATGTCTGATCGGACACATCAATCAAAGCCTTGACGAAGGCAATGGAATCCAGCGTCTTCGAAGAAGCTCTGACATTGACCTTGGTATAGTCAAATACAGGTGTTCCCGGAGAATAGATATCTTCCATTCTGGACTGATTGATAAAGTCATAGGAAATATCAAACTGCTTTGTTACCTTCCTGCTTAATGTCACAACAACTGTTGATGGATCCACTACGACATTGACATTGGAACCATAACCATCTGTTGTCAGTCTGACTTCATGTGTACCTTCCGGCAGACCATCCAGATCCACAAGCACTTTTCCTTCCTTGGAATTTGCTGCGGTTGTTACAGTGGTTGCATCACCTGTGATGGTAATATTGGCGGTTGCCGGAACACCGGAAACTTCAAACGTATCACTGTTGACATTCATCATGACAGGGACATCCGAAACAGAACGGCTGGAACGTAATGTACTTGTATAAATGGACTGAACAGAACTGTAATTGACGCCGACATACATCAGAAGCGCAAGTACCAGAGCAACCAGTTTGGAATGTCTGTTATTGAAAAGAACACGATCCAGGAATGTCGAGAAAATGCGGATGATTTTGGCAAGCATCAGTTCCATCTTCTCATACGATTCGGACATCTTCTGAGACTGTCTGCCGATCTTGTTTGCCTGTTCCGTCTTGGAAGCAGATGTTCTGTTTTTTTTCTGCTTCGGCTCTGTTGTTTTCACTGTCTTATTCATCTGTCTTCACCTCCTTTTTGATCAGAGGATTTTCTTGACAGATCATCCACCATTCTGAACTGGCGGTCAAGCTCATCATTGAATCCGACAATTTTTGAAATATCCAGTTTCGTTGTATCGAACTGCTCATGTTCTTCCTTCATGACAACTTTAGGTGTTTCCTTCACTTCATGTGCTAAAGAAGCTGCAGTTGCCTGACGGGCAGCCTGAACCTGTTCTGATGTCATGCGCTGCTTTCTGTTTCTTTGATTCCGCTGTGTCTGATCCGGATAACTTGGTGCAGGGCGCTTTTTCTTGTGAGGAAGCTTGATTTCCTGTGCCATCGCTTCTGCATCGGCTGCTTTGTGAATCTCAGAAACATTTTTCTGTGGTTCTTCCGTTTCCCTTGGTTGCGATGCTGCAACAACAGATTCTACCTGCATTCTTGCAGGTTTATCTTCTCTGACTGCAGTTTCTTCCGTTACGGTTTCTTCTTCACTGCCTTTCTGACGGCGGAGCACCAGCTTTTCAAGCATCGCAGACTTCTTTGTGGAAGCGGAAGATGCTGTGGCGTGATTGGTATTGATATGAGAGCGGACCTCAATGGTTTCTCCACAGATCTCATGCATCAGATAATCCTTTAATCCCTTACGATCTACAGAAATCAGTTTACCTGCAGCTGCAACGGAAACATTGCCTGTTTCTTCCGAAACGACAATCGTGACACAGTCTGTAATTTCGGAAATACCGATCGCAGCTCTGTGACGGGCACCATACCGGGATGGAACTTCCTGATTGGTAGATGGGAAATATGCACTTGCACAGGCAATCTTATCTCCCTGGATAATCACCGCACCATCATGTAATGGCGTGGAGGTGACAAAGATCGATGTCAGCAGTTCTGCGGTTACTTCTGAATTCAGCCGGATGCCTGTTTCAATAAAATCATCCAGAGAATTGGAACGCTCAATGGAAATCAGTGCACCGGTCTGGTCAGAACTCAGCAGCATCGTAGCACTGACGATCTGATCCACAATGTTTTCCTTTTCGTTTCCACTCAGCGCATGCAGACTGGCAAAGAAATTTGTCTTGCCGATCTTTTCCAGAAGCGTGCGGAATTCCGGCTGGAAAATGATGAAAATCGCAAGAATTCCCCAGTTCAGGAATATATCCGCAAAGTACTTCACCGTTTTAAGGCCAAGAAAACCGGCACACACATCAAACAGGACAAACATCATAATGCCCTTGAAAATCTGTATCGTTCTCGAGTTGTTACGGACAATCCTCAGTACATAGTACAGGATGAGCCATATGATAAAGATATCTGCCGCCGCCTGCAGAACAGTACGAAGCGTCAGTATCGATAAATTTAATGTATAATCAGACAAGCAGGATCTCTCCTTTCCTCAAAATCACAGATATTATACCATAGCAGATGGCCCACCCCATAAAAAATGAAGACAGAGAACACCTGTCTTCATCCATTTTTCACTTCAGCATCCACTGCGGTCTGCCAGACAGCAGCTGCTCTTCATTTCTTCAAACGGCTCATTTCCGGTTTCCGCAATAACCTTCATCCAATCCAGTGTCACTGTTCCATCCGCATTCACGATGGCTGGAATGCCGATTCCTCCTGCCTGCTTTGCTTCAGCAAATACAGGATTTTCATCTCTGAGCTTCAGGAATTCCTTTAACGCAGCAAGATCATTGGAAATATCGGAATATTCATATGCAATTCCGTACTTTTCACAGTTTGCCTTCAGATTGACACAGTCTTTACAAAGATGGCTTCCATAAAATTTCAGCACGTTCTTTTCCCTCATTTCTTTTTGAAAATTCTACATCAAAGCAGCATCTTTGTAACGTCTTATGCTTCCGTTTCCGTCAGATTGTTGACCCACATCCGCTTATGGACAAGGAACAGACCCAATATGACTTTGTAAAGATCGACAAGTGTCACTGTCAGGAAAATCGATACAACAGACCAGTCAGTCCATCTCGACAGCATCCATGCAATCGGAAAGGATACTGCTACTGTACCGACAGAATCGAACAGAAATGTAATGATGGTCTTACCACCACAGCGCATTGTAAAGTAACATGCGTTGTAAATTGCCTGAATCGGCAGACACATACCGGCAATGCGCAGCAGTGTTGTGGCAGTTGCACGAATCGATTCACTGGTATTGTAGAACTGTGGGAAAACCGGGGCACTGATGGAAAGCAGAGTACCAAGACATACACTCAGCATGAATGTGAATGTGATCAGTTTCCGATCGGTATCCACTGCCTCTTCCAGTCGACCTGCGCCAAGTTTCTGCCCTACCATGATGGAAATACAGTCACCCAGAGCAATGGAAAAGACAAAGAACAGATTGTTGATTGTATTGGAGATGTTATATGCTGCAAGAGCTTCAATACCTCTTGTTGAATAGCACTGAATAATTGCCGCAATACCGGTAGACCACAGAACTTCATTGACCACAAGCGGGAAACCTCTGACAATAATCTGACGGGTAAGATCCCATGGAATATGAAAACCTGAAAATACACCATGGAAAAACGGAAAGTCCTTCTTGTTGTATACTGCAAAACACAGAATCATGATCAGTTCGGCAAATCGTGAGATGACAGTCGCCACAGCAGCACCTGCACATCCTAAAGCAGGAAGTCCAAAATGTCCGAAGATCAGCAGCCAGTTACCAACGAAGTTGACTGCGACCGCAAAGATACTGGCAATCATCGGCAGTCTTGTATTGCCGGTTTCACGGATAGCAGATCCGACGCATTGCGACAGAGCAAATGGAACAAAACCGACAGTCATGATCCGAATATATGTGGATGCATAGTTCATTGTAGCCGCAATATCTGCACTCGAGTTGCTTTCAGAAGTCATGAACATGCTGATGAGGCTGTTGCCGAACATCAGAAATATCAGAATTCCTGCGGTTGAAAACAGAAGTTCAGTCACAAGCTTGAAACGGAATGTATATCTGCTTCCCTGCCAGTCCTTTTTACCTGCAAACTGTGCACCGAAAATACCTGCACCCGAAACTGATCCGAAAACCGCCAGATTGAAAATCATGCACAGCTGGTTGGCAACAGATACCGCACTCATCTGCAGTGTACCAGTCTGCCCTACCATGATATTGTCGAGCATGTTGACAAAACTTGTTATCAGCTGCTGAACAATCAATGGAACAGCCACGAGCAGAACAGCACGATAGAACTGCCTGTTTCCGATATATTTCTGAATACCTTTCTGATTCATTCGATCCCCCTCCTCCTGTAAAAAAAGATCCCACATCTGTGGAATCTGCAGTGCCGATTGGCAGAATTGAACTGCCCGCTGATCCTTACCATGGATCTGTATTACCACTATACTAAATCGGCGCCCCTATATCATACCAAAAATACGGAAGATTTCAATACAGGGATGCATTCTTTAATTCTTCATACACCAGATGCACAGGAAGGCCCATAATGGAATAATAGTCTCCATCAATATGGGTGATGAATCTGCCGCCGATGCCCTGAATGGCATATGCCCCTGCTTTATCATCACATTCTCCACTTGCTGCATAGTCAGCGATCTCCTGCTGAGACATCTGTGCAAATGTCACTTCTGCCACTGAACTGGTACAGAAGCTTCTTTTCGAGCTGATCATACAAAACCCTGTTATCACTTCATGTTTTCTTCCTGACAGCATTTCAAGCATACGACATGCATCATTCCTGTCTGACGGTTTTCCAAGAACCTCCCCATCCAGAGTCACAATTGTATCCGATCCGATCACAACAGCATCCGGATGCTGACAAAGAATCTCGGAAGCCTTGCGGAAGGAAAGGTTTTCGACTGCCTCCCGTAATGAAACAGAAGGATCCAGTGTTTCATCAATATCTGCAGGAATACATTCAAAAATGATCCCGCATTTTTCCAGCAGTTCTTTTCGTCTTGGACTTCTGCTGGCAAGAATAAACTTCTTCAAATCTGTCATCTTACTCCTTTTATGCTTTGCCGATGTTATAATGGCAATGGTATTATTATAGTACAGTATATGAAAGGACACATCAAACATGACAAAACCAATATTAGTGATTCTTGCGGCAGGTATGGGAAGCCGGTATGGAGGAATGAAACAGATTGACGGAGTCGGCTCACATGGAGAACCGATCATTGAATTCTCCATTTACGATGCATGGCGTGCCGGATTCAGAAAAGTTGTTCTGATCATTCGCCGCGAACATGAACAGATTTTCAGAAATGCACTGACAGATCGTGTTTCCGCTGGCGGAATGGAAGTAGAATTTGCATTCCAGGATATGAACAGTCTGCCGGAAGGATTTACTGTACCGGAAGGCAGAGTCAAGCCTTGGGGTACAACTCATGCTCTGCTTGCCTGCAAAGGAATCGTCAACGAACCTTTTGCGATCATCAATGCGGATGACTTCTATGGAAAGAATGCATATCAGGTTGTTTATGATTATCTGGTCAATAAAATCAGTGATGACAATTATGCAATGGTAGGATTCAGATGCCTGAACACATTAACGGAAAATGGAACAGTTACAAGAGGACTCTGTGAAGAAAAAGGCGGTAATCTCACAAGTATCCGCGAAATTCAGAAGATTGCTCTGAAGGATGGCCATGCCATTTATGAAGAGGATGGACAGTGGAAGCAGATGGATGATGACGCTCTTGTTTCCATGAATTTCTGGGGATTCACACCTAAGATCTTCGATCAGCTTGAACCGGTATTCTCTGATTTCCTGAAAGAAAGTCTGCCAGATAATCCTATGAAGTGTGAACACGTCATCCCGACAGCCATCGGTACACTTGTATCGGAAGGCAGATGCAATGTACGCATGCTCAGTTCTACTGACAAGTGGTTTGGTGTCACCTATCAGGAAGACAAGCCTGAGGTTGTCGCAAGAATTGCCGAAAAGAAAGCATCCGGCGAATATCCGGATGTCATGTGGAAATAATCAGAAACTGCCAACAGGCGGAATGATCCGCCTGTTTTGTTTTACATATATTCTTTCAGGAAACGGATGACATTACGATAACAGATATCTTCAATTTCCTGCTGACTGAAGCCTTCTTCTTTCAGTCCTTTTACGAAGTTCTGTGCCTGCTTAGGCCCATAGATGTCATGATCTGCATCCGCTCCATAATAGGCACCGAAATCAAACCCGCATGCCACATGCTTTACACCGACAAGATCTGCGATGTATCTTGCATGTCCTGCCAGATGACGTGCATCCTGCTTTGCTTCATCTTCATCAATGAAGTGGCTGCATGCATTCAGGCCGATAATACCATCCTTGGATGCAAGGGCTCGGATCTGCTGATCAGTCAGATTTCTTTCTACAAAGCATTTCCGCTTGGCATTGGAATGAGTTGCGATGATCGGCTGAGTGGATGTTTCCAGAATATCCCAGAACGTCTTTTCATTGGCATGAGAAACATCAATGATAAAGTGAAGCTCATTCATCTTCCTGACGGCAACCTTACCCATTTCTGTTAAACCTCGAGAAGGATCACCGCTGTTACCGGTTGCCAGATCATTCTGATCATTCCAACATAAAGATCCGATACGGTTGCCTTTTTCATAAAGCCATGTAATCTTTTCTTCCACATTGTCATGAATACCGCACATGCCTTCTATGGTCATCAGAAAACATGTTTCATCATAACTGCAATCCAGATCCTCAACCCTCGTCATCTTCTGATATCCGCTGTCGCAAAGATCCTTTTCCACCATATTGACAGTATGTACCATTTCTTCCCAGGATTCATCTCCGGCAAAGAATGATGCAGCTGCTGTATAACCGATCTGACCTTCTTCAAAATCCTTAGCCCAATGATTTCTTAATACTGCTGTTTCATTTTCATATGGTTCAATTGCACATGCAAGATCTGCATGAAGATCAAATATTTTCATCGCTTTTCCCCCTTATTCAGATCGTACAGAATCCTCATTCCCTTAAAGGCAACATCTGGATCATAGGCGTTAATTTCATTTGTAGAGGAAGTAATGACTCTGCCAAGGCCACCGGTTGCAACTGTATAGCATTCATTCAGATGCAGTTCTTTTTTCATCTGACGCAGGATATATTCCACAGTTCCGATATAGCCATATACGACACCTGCCTGCATACCCATTACCGTATTACGTGCCAGGATGGACTTTGGTTTGACAATTTCAATTTCTGGAAGTTTTGCGGTCTGAGAAGTCAGAGCAGAAGCAGATATGCCAAGGCCTGGAGCAATGACAGTGTAGGCAAATACACCATCTTTGGATACATAATCGAATGTTGTAGCTGTTCCAAAATCAACGATGATACAGTCTCTATGATATGTATGGTAGGCATAGGCAATATCCACAATGCGGTCTGCACCTACTTCCTTTGGATTATCGGTGCGGATGGAAATTCCTGTTTTGATGCCAGGACCGACAATAATCGGTGTTTTATGCATATATTTGATGATTGCACTGTTGAGAGAATACATCAGTTTCGGCACAACAGAGGAGATGATGACATCTTCTACTTCATCCTCGCTGACATCCGTCGCATTCAGCAGATCCTTGATCACAATGCCGAATTCATCTGATGTTCGCGGTGTTTTTGTTGTAAGACGAAAGGAACCGACAACTTTTTCTCCCATCATCAGACCCAGTGAGATATTTGTATTACCCACATCAATTGTCATTAAATAAGACATTTCATTCTCCCTTCAGGCAGTACTTCAGAATACTGCATGCTGTCGTGTATTTGCTGGCAAGAGGCAGATCATGCATGCCATCTTCAGAAAGAATGACAATATGATTTGTATCTGTACCAAATCCTGCACCTTCTTCTTTCAGATTGTTCGCACATATATAATCACAGTTCTTCTTTGTCAGCTTTGTACGTGTACGTTCAATCATGTTTTCTGTTTCCATGGAAAAACCGATCAATACCTGTCCATCCTTCTTGTTTTCACCAAGTGTTTTCAGAATATCTGTCGTTCTTCGGCATACAAAGGATGTATCTCCATCCCCCTTATGAATTTTTTCTTCTGCTGTTTCTACAGGTGTATAGTCAGCTACTGCAGCCGCAAGAATCATCACATCATATTCATCCTGGTGAGGAATGACAGCTTCCGCCATATCTGCAGCGGAAGTGATGTGGACCGTGTTGACACCTCTTACTTCAGGCAATCCCACCTTACCACTGACAAGAGTGACTTTTGCACCATAGTTACGGGCGGCTTCCGCCAGCGCATATCCCATCTTACCTGTAGAATGATTGGTAATATAACGTACCGGGTCAATGGCTTCTCTTGTCGGTCCGGCTGTGATCAGTACTTTCTTTCCTTTCAGGAAATGATCTGTTTCCAGTACTTCCTTGATGGCATCTTCGATTTCAGGCGGTTCCGGCAGTCTTCCACTGCCATAGTCTCCACATGCCTGATAGCCAACGGCACTGGAAAGAACATGCATGCCATACTTCTGGCACGTTTTCAGATTATCCTGGGTAATCGGATTGTTCATCATGGCCATATTCATTGCCGGTACAATCAGTTTTGGACAGTCTGCAGCAAGGAATGTTGTTGTCAGCATATCATCCGCGATGCCATGTGCCACTTTGGCAATGACATCTGCTGTCGCTGGAGCAATGACAAAACAGTCAGCCTTATGTGCCAGAGACACATGATGCACTTCCGGTGTATAATCGACAGTAAACATATCCGTTATGACTTTCTGTCCACTTAATGTCTGAAATGTCAGAGGTGTAACAAACTTCTGTGCTCCCTCTGTCATGATGACATGTACTTCATATCCCTGCTTATGCAGACTGGATACGACATTGCATACCTTGTATGCTGCGATCCCACCGGTCACACCGATGACAACACATTTGTTTTCACTCATTTCAACCTCCGTATTCTACCAGATACGGTTTCAAAGCTCTGGCAAGAGCACCGATTACGATGATTGCCAGCAGTATTTCCCACACACCATTGGAACCGATCACCACAGCAATGATGGATCCAACCGGAATTCCAACTGCTGCAGAATATGCCTTCCCGAAAAACAGGACGATCAGTCCCATGACACCAAGGGTATGCAGTAATGTATTCACACCAGCACTCACACACGCTGATAAAGCGGTGTTTCCTGTTTTATTGTGCATCCATCGATACAGTATTGCAGAAAACCAGCCAAGGAATACACGTGGTCCGATTGCGATCAACAGACTCGCAAAATTTCCACTGACATTTCCAACCGAAATAAACGGCGAGAAACAGAAGCTGATGAGCCCTGGTCTGAATGTTGCGTTGTACACACTGGTCAGTCCAAAGACAAGACCGATACCTGCTCCATAAGATGGACCAAGTACGATCCCCGCCAGTATGACAGGCAGATGCATCGTTGTAATGGAAATCGGTCCAAGTGGAAGATATCCCAGTTGTGTCATGGTAAGTACCATTTCGATGGCCACAAAAAAGGCCGCCAGAGTCAGTCTCTGGGTGTTGGATTTTTGTCTGTTCATGTTTTTTCCTCCTGCCGCTCACAAAGATGCGGTGAATCATAACAGATTGATTTGTGATTGGACTGATTGAATCCATGTCTTTCGATCACGGTTCGTCCGGAATTATTATAACTTTTTTTCATGCGTTCGCATATAATGGATGCAGGAGAAAACACAAATGAAATACCTTGTCATATCAGATATCCATGGTGCATTCCATGGGGCCAAGCTCATGCTGGATGCATATTCCCATCATCACTGCAGCTGGATCCTTTGCCTTGGGGATATCCTCTACCATGGACCACGCAACGATGTACCTGCAGATTATGCACCAAAGAAAGTCATTGAAATCATGAATGGTGTCAAAGATCACATTACAGCAGTCCGCGGAAACTGTGAAGCGGAAGTTGATCAGATGGTCCTGGAGTTTCCATGTATGAGCGATTCCAATACGATATTTCTGCACCAGAAAAGAGTATTCATGACCCATGGACATGTGTATTCCCCAGATCATCTGCCTGCTTTGAACAATGGCGATGTATTCCTTTCAGGCCATACACATATCCCAACAGCAGAAACAGAAGATGGCATGATTCTCTGTAATCCAGGAAGTGCCTCTTTACCAAAAGGCGGTTATCCATGCAGCTATGGCATTCTCGATGAACGTGGCTTTGCTGTATATGATGCATCTCATCAGATCATCATGGAGATCAGATTCTGATCCGATCATCCAAAAGCAATGTTAACAGGACAGCATTGCTTTTTTATATTCGTTGCCAATAATGGAACTGGAACATATATGCCAAATGAATATTCTCAGCAGAAGAAAAATGCAACATATTGCAGTTTTCTTCTGTATAGAGATCATCTTGAGGTATGTGCTCAACACTCTTCTGTAAATTCTGAAAAAGGCATCGGATCTACCGGTGCCTTGTGCGTTAACGTATTGTTTTTTGTGAATGAATCATTACTTTACTTCAGCTGGTCCGTAAGGAAGTCCTTCGTTGAAGTTTCTTGCATTTTCCATTGTGACTGCTGCAATTGCCTGCAGAGCTTCACGTGTGAAGAATGCCTGATGAGACGTCAGAATCAGGTTAGGGAATGTAACAAGTCTTGCTGCCACGGAATTCTGCATCATATCATCAGAATGGTCTGTGTAAACGTTGCTGTCTTCACCTTCATATACGTCCAGTGCTACTGCATGGAACTTGTTAGCACGCAGACCTCTGATCAGAGCATCAACATTGACAAGTCCACCACGGGATGTGTTGACAAGCATGACACCATTCTTCATCATTTCGATTTCCTTATCATCGATCAGGTGGTATGTTCCGCCTTCACCCATGATTAATGGAGCATGCAGAGAAATCAGATCAGACTTTCTGAGCAGTTCTTCCTTTGTAACATATGTCAGCAGTCCCTGATCTTCCAGAGCCTTGTTTGGATAAGCATCCCAGCCAAGCACTGTCATACCATAGCCCTTGCAGATCTTAGCCATGATCTGACCAATACGTCCTGTGCCCATGATACCTGCTACCTTGTTGTGCAGGTCAACACCAAGCAGACCGTTCAGAGAGAAGTTGTTGTCCTTAACCTTATTGACACCCTTTGTGATACGACGGTTTGCATCCTGGATAATAGCCATTGCATGTTCAGCAACTGCATATGGAGAATATGCAGGTACACGCAGAACTGTAATACCATGTTCCTTACATGCATCCAGATCAACATTGTTGAAACCTGCGCAACGGAGCAGAATCAGCTTGATGCCGTTTTCAGCCAGCTTTTCGATAACAGGTCTAGGTGCTTCATCGTTAACGAAGATACATACACCATCATATCCCTTTGACAGACCAACAGATTCAATTGTCAGACGGCTGTTGAAGTATTCGATATCAACATTGTATGTGCCTTCACCCTTGTCCTTGGACAGTTCAGAGAAGAACAGTCTGTCGTATTCCTTTGTACCAAAGAATGCGATCCTGAGAACCTTAGTAGCCTTGTCCTTTGGCTGGATCTCATTCAGTGCTTCCAGGATCTTGTCAGCACATGCATCAGCATCTTCACCATCGATTGTGATCTTCAGTGTGGATCCCTTGGCAGCATGTAATGCCAGGATCTGCAGAACGTTATTACCGGATGCAGATTCGCCATTGCATTCGATTGTAACGGCTGCCTTGAAATTTGTGCAGGCCTGCGCAAGAATAGCTGCAGGTCTTGCATGGATTCCTAACGGATTTTTTACTTCATAGTTAATGACTTTCATTTTTGTTTTTTCATCTCCTGTAAATATCATACAATGATTTCTACAAATCAGCAGAAAAAATATGTGATTTTCACGGTTCTTTTATCTTCATGAAATGTAAATTTTCCGAATTAGCACACACATCTGGCACGCACAGTTATTCACGGTTTCAGCTCAATAGAAAAGCCTTCTGTATCCGGATCTGCTTCCACAAGAACAAGTGGAATCCACGTATTCCATATTGTACCTTCCGAGATTATCTGAAAGGCAGAATATCCGTTATGATTCCTTATTTCTTCCCTGTGTGCATGCAGTGTTCCATCACTGCGATATTTCATGGCTTTATAAAACAGATCCTGTGCCAATAACAGATCAGCCTGTGATATTTCCTTTCCTTCTGCAAGAACCGATACAACATCTTCACACTTTCTGGCAAACTGGGTCTGCAGATAAGAATTAAAGTTCAACAGTTCTGTTTCCTTTCTTCCATTGTTCTTTGCCCAGCTTTCCACATCCACTGCAACACTAGAGACTCCCATGACCTCTTCATTCATTTCAATTGTGCTGTAGCTGACCGGATAGGAAGTTGTCTGTGATACAACAACCTCTTTCAGATTACCGTTATCATTCACTGCATGATAATGCAGATGCCCGCACACATACAGAGGTACTTCATACTGATTCAACAAACGCATGATTCTTTTCTTCTGTGTAAACTCGCCGGACTGTCTTGTGATCAAAGGATAGTGCCCAGCACAGATCACTGTCAGATTTTCGTGTTGTGCATACTGCAGCTGCTGTTCCAGCCAGTCAAATGTCTGCTCAGTAAACTCCGGTATACCAGTCTTTCCATTTGCATCCTGATTGGTATCCAGTACAACAATCATCACATTGTCATAAACGGTACAATAACTCAACGATGCAGTATCCTTTGAAAAAGCTGTACCATAACCATACATGCGATACATCTTTTCAAAGTCATCCGTTTCCGTCATTCCAAGATCATGATTGCCAGGTACGACAATCACATCCACATCCATTTCTTTCAATAAACTGATCAGCTCTTCATGTTCTTCCTTTTTCCCGGAATTTGTATTATCCCCACACAGGATCAGCAGATCCGTATCATCGGCATCAATCTGATCCAAAGCAGCTTCTATGATTTCATGATTCCATGCATTGATATAGGATATCCCATCACTCAGATTCCCTGTCTGCAGGTGTGTATCTGAAAGGACTGAGATCTTATGAATTGCTTTATCATGTACATAACCTGAAGATACAGGTTGCACCGATGTACAGGACAGTGAAAAGATACAAACTGAACTGATCATGATTTTCGTATATATGTTCTGTTTCATGATAACAGTATAGGCCTGAACCTATAGCCTTCACAACAGTTCCTCATGTTCCACTCAGGCACAATAAAACGGGCTATGCACAAAGCATGACCCGTTGTTTTCACACAATCATCAGGAATGATGTGTAAATCCCTCTGGCAACAGTTCATCCGGAGAGATATCATCCTGTGTTTCAAAGATTG
>JAEDEK010000154.1 GCA_016293365.1 Bulleidia sp.
CTCCAGAAGTATGCCCGGTATGTGATCACCCGCAGGCTTATTTCGAAGTTCACGCTGAAAACTATTAAGATGTATTGAAAAGAAGAAGGTTTCGGCTTTCTTCTTTTAAACAGATGGGATGAATCGACTGAAATCATAAGATTCTCTTTATTATTTCATGTGCACTCTCGTGCTATAATGGAAAAATCGAAAGGGGGATGACAATTTATGAATTTTCATCTGAAACCTGAAACGAAAGAATCGATTATCGCACTGTCTTTGTCTGGAATCTGTATTGTCAGCTTTTATCTGATTGTCAGTAATCTGACAGTTCTCCTGGATGTGATCAGTTCGGTCATCAGCGTGCTTGCACCGTTTCTGTATGGTATTTTTCTCAGTTTTCTGTTGATGCCATTGCGTGACATCATTGAGAAGAAATGGCTGAAAAAGACAAAATTCAAAGAGTCAACGAAACATAGTCTTGCGGTAGCATTGTGCATGATATTCCTGATTCTGGCATTTGTAGCATTTTTTGCGGTACTGATTCCGCAACTCACTTCCAGTATTCAGACCTTTGTAAGAAATCTTGGTTCCTATATTAAAAATGCAGAAGAACTTCTTTCCGGGGTTGAGGCATATTCACCACAGCTTGTGGATCAGGCAACAAAGATGCTGACAGAACTGGCTGATTTCCTGACTAAGCAGTTGACAACACTGGATGGTGCAGTTGGTGGTATTGTTGTAACAATCGGTAATCTTGTCAGTGGTGTCATCAATTTCTTTATCGGCATCATCATTACCATTTATCTGCTCAATGACAGTGAACGGTTCAAACTGCAACTGAAAAAGCTGATGTTTGCGATCTTCCCGACACGTTATGGGAATCAGCTTATACACATCAGTGATCTTGCAACTGATATGTTCTATAAATTCTTTTTTGGAAAGGCAATGGATTCTCTGATCATTGGAATTCTGTGCTATATCTGCTGTACGTTCATGCGTATGCCGTATGCGGTAATGATTGCAGTTGTAGTCGGTATCACCAATGTCATTCCGGTTTTCGGACCTTTCCTTGGGGCTATTCCATGTTTTATCATCCTTGTCATGATTGACTGGGTAAAAGCGTTGGAATTTGTTGTATTCATCATCATTCTGCAACAGATTGACGGCAACATCATCGGACCTTACATTCTTGGAGATGCAGTTGGACTCCCAACACTGTGGGTCATGTTTGCGATCATTGTCGGTGGAGCAATGTTCGGTATCGTCGGCATGTTCCTTGGTGTTCCAACATTTGCGGTCATCTATACACTGGCAAAAGAATGGACACATAACCGCCTCGAAAGCAAAAAAGTATTATTTACACAATGAACAAGGTCATCCTGTAAAGTAGAGCAGGATGACCTTTCGTTTTGTCTTTCAAATGGTGAAAACAGGCTAATGATACATACAGGAGTGATGTATGGATTGATCGAAACTACAAATCAGAAGAAAAAGTGTGAAAGCATATTCATCTGATGACAGTAAACATGGAATAAAGACGATCAGGGTATACTGAAAAGAATTACTCCTGTTCAGTTGCTACTTCATATCTGCGGTATTTTCTTTTTCGGGTGTTTCTGAAATACCGCGCTCTGTATTCTTCATATAGGATACAAGAAGATCATTAAACATCATGAATGCAAATGAGTCAGAGAATACAATGCTGCTGCCTGCAGCCAGAGAAACAGAAGGAAGCGCGAAGACACTGTCGAAATGATGCCTTAAAGGATGTTTTGAGTTGGTTGTGATAAGTATGAGATACGGTTTGCCGGAATCATTTCTATTCAATTCCTTCAGCAGATTCTGATGAGAAGATCCGGCTATTGCAGAGAAGAAAATATACAGATCTCTTGAGTCAAAATGTACAGGAGGAACATCATTCTGGGATAAAGAGGAAATCACATTTGTTTCAAACTGAAGAGAGATATTCAATACTTCAGCCGCCATTCTGGATAAATTTGTCCCGAAAATAACAACACGTCGGCTGTTGCGTATTTTCTCCGCTATGAAAGCAAGGTCTTCAGGTGTTACTGTTTTGACAACTTCATGGAGAAGCCCGCTGTAAACGTCAGCATTATTTACTTTGTTTTCGGAAATACTGTTTTCTTTCAGTTCCTGGCAGAATTGATACTGAAACTCCATATACCCGCTGAAACCAAGTTTCTTTGCGAAGCGTGAAAGGGCTGCTTTGGAAAGATTTCCTTTCTCTGTGATTTCGGAGATAGAGTTATATGCGAACTGATGAGGGAACTTTTTGATCTGCTCATATATGCGACGGTCCGTTTTGGAAAATGAGGATACTTTCAGATCCATTAATTCAATAACAGTCATGTTTTTAAATTCCTTTCCTGATTCATTATACACGACATGAAAATAAAATGCATTTCAAAAAAGAATATTTAATATTGACACATGTTTCGTTATTGGGTATAACATATTTGTGTGAAGCGCTTTCACTAATATTTGCCTGATCAGCAGATGAGAAAGGATAAGGTATTTAACATGAACAAATTTATGGATACATTGGTTTCCGTATCCGCAAAACTCTCACAGAACAGAATCCTGAATATCATTCAGTCAGCATTCATGCTTATGTTGCCTGTTTATATGATTGGTGGATTTGCAGCATTATTTAATGGTATTGGTATTGACGTATATCAGGCATTTATTGCCTCTGCAGGAATTAAGACTGTCCTGAGCGTTATTTATCAATGGACAATCGGCATGATCGCACTGTATCTTTCTTTCCTGGTTGCGTATCGCCATGCACAAACCTACAAATATTCACAATCTGATATCGCAACAGGTCTTGCATCTTTAATCTGTTTCCTGATTGTTACACCATACATCATTCCAGAGGAACCATATGCTCCGGTCAGCCTGCCTGCTTCCTGGCTGGGTGCCAGCGGTATGTTCAGTGCCATTATTATTGCGTTTACTGTAGGTAATATTTTCAGGCTTTGCAGAAAATTCAATATTGCAATTCGTCTTCCTGAGCAGGTACCGCCAATGATTTCAGCTCAGTTTACGAGTTTGCTCCCTGCCGCATTTGCGATGATTCTATTTGGAATGATTAATGTCGTATTTGCACAGACTTCATTTGGTTGTCTCCATCAGATGATATATACACTCATTTCCAGACCACTCGGTGCACTTGGCTCCAATCTGTTTGGCATGTGGATCCTGCAGGTTGTTCTGTATGGTCTATGGTTCTGTGGTATTCATGGTGGTATGACTGTAGGTCCAATTATCATGATGCTCTTCATGCAACTGTCGATGGAGAATATGACCGCTTATCAGACAGGTGCTCCACTGCCCCATATGGTGGCTGGTGATGCACTGACATATGGAACGGGATCAATACCTCTGATTATTGCTGCATTACTTGTATGTAAATCCGAATCATGCAAATCAATTTCCAGATTCGGCTTCATTCCGGCTCTTTTCGGAGTTGATGAACCGGTTTACTTCGGAATGCCGATGATCATGAATCCGCTGTTCTTTATTCCATGGGTAATCGGCGCTCCTACAGTTTCAGTATTTGGCACACACATTCTGAAGATGATCGGTCTTCTTGGATACTCAAACTGCACCGGTGGCCAGAATGCGGCAAATCTTCCGTTCTTTGTCGGAAATCTGATGAATTACGGTGTTGCAGGTCTGATCTGGGGTTGCGTCCTGTTTGCTGTGATAGTCATTATGTATATTCCATTTGTAAAAGCATATGATAATCAGATGCTTGAGCAGGAACAGAAGACGGCAGAAGAAAAATAAAGTCAGCAGGAGGATGGGTTTACCTCCTCCTGCTTCATTAAGGAGA
>JAEDEK010000155.1 GCA_016293365.1 Bulleidia sp.
TCCACAAGGCATCCATACAGCTTCTCAAATGACATATTCTTCAGTTTTTCATTTTTGTCCATTTTGATATTTCCTTAGTTTTTCATTCAGTTTTGAATATACATATTTTACAAACCATGGTTCACTGGATGCCTGCAGTGCTTCATCAGGTGTAAACCATCTGACGCCACTGTTTTCTTCCTGCGCGATGGTCAGTTTCTGGCTGTCATCAGCCATCAGAAGATAGGTGACATTCAGATGCAGATGGGAAGATACATACTGTCCCTTTTTTACATGTCCATCCACTGTCAGAATCTCCAGAGAAAAGATGTCTTGGCTGAGTGGATGAACATTCTGAAGTCCGCTTTCTTCTTTCACCTCTTTGATCGCAACATGCAGAAGATCTTCATCTCCATCCGCATGTCCTCCAAGCCAGCTCCAGGAATCGTAGATATTGTGATATACCATCAGTACCCGATCCATGTTCTGATTGACAACCCATGCCGAAGCTGTCCAATGGGCAAAGCTGTTTTCTCTTGTAAATAAATCCATGCCCGTATCGATCCAGGAAAGTAATGTCATACGGTCTTTCTTTTCCTGTTGATTGTATGGCGTGTATGTTTCTATCTGTTTTTTGATATTTTTCATAAACTCATCATACCACCTGCTATATAATGAGAAAAGAAGAAAACGGAGGAAATAATCATATGAGTTTTCGTAAAGACTTTCTGTGGGGTGGCGCTGTAGCTGCTCACCAGCTGGAAGGTGGATGGGATCAGGGAGGTAAGGGTCCTTCCATCGCCGATGTCATGACAGCAGGTGACAACAAGACACATTCCCCAAGAAGAATTACAGATGGAATCCTTCCTGGTGAAAACTATCCAAACCATGAAGCAATCGATTTCTATCATCATTACAAGGAAGATATCGCACTGATGGCAGAAATGGGATTCAAGGCATTCCGTACATCCATTGCATGGTCAAGAATCTTCCCGAACGGTGATGATGAAATACCAAACGAAGAAGGTCTGAAGTTCTATGATGACATGTTTGATACAATGCATCAGTATGGTATTGAACCTGTAATCACACTGGCACACTTTGAAATGCCATATGCATTGGCAAAGAAGTACAACGGCTTTATGGACAAGCGCTGTATCGATTTCTTTGTCCGTTATGCGACAACAGTATTTACACGCTATAAGGACAAGGTAAAGTACTGGATGACATTCAATGAAATCAACAACCAGTCTGCCAATCCATGTGCACATCATCTGATTCAGGAAGGTGCAATTCTGACAACAGATGACAATCCTGACAATGAATACATGATGTATCAGTCCGGCATCAATGAACTGATTGCTTCTGCTCGTGCCATTATTGAAGGTCACAAGATCAACCCTGATTTCCAGATCGGATGCATGATTGCCATGGTTCCACTGTATGCACATTCCTGTGATCCGAATGACTTCATGGAAATGACAGCGGCAAACCACAAGAGATACTGGTTCATGGATGTTCATGCGAATGGTTTTGTTCCTAATTACATCTTCAAGTACTGGGACAGAAAAGGATACAAGATCGATCTGTCTGAGGAAGAAAAAGAAGATCTGAAGAACGGTACAGTTGACTACATCGGATGGTCCTACTACATGTCTCATGCATGTGCATACAGACCTGAAAACAAAGACTTTGATTTCTATGAAGACAAGGATATCGTCAAGAATGAATACCTGAAGGTATCCGACTGGGGCTGGCCAATCGATCCAATGGGAATCCGTTATGCCCTCAACTACATTGAAGACCGTTATCACAAGCCACAGATGATCGTCGAAAATGGATTTGGCGCATATGATAAGGTAGAAGAAGATGGCAGCATCGATGACTCCTACCGTATCGACTATCTCAGAAGCCACATTGAAGCTATGAGAGATGCAGTCAATGAAGATGGTGTTGACCTGCTTGGTTATACAATGTGGGCTCCGATCGACATCGTATCTGCATCCACTGGTGAAATGGATAAGCGTTATGGCTTCATCTATGTCAACAAAAACAATGCCGGTGAAGGGGACCTGTCCAGATCCCGTAAGAAGTCATTCTTCTGGTATAAGAAAGTCATTGAAACAAACGGCGAACAGCTGTAAGTCACATAAAAAGGAGCAGTGCTCCTTTTTTCGTGACTATACAATTTCAAGCTCTTCCAGTACTGCTGCCACCCCATCTTCAAGACATGTCGGAGCAACAATATCACAATGTGCACGGACATCATCCTTTGCATTTCCCATTGCGACACCGATTCCACTCTTTTCAATAAATGCTGTATCGTTTCCTGCATCCCCGAATCCGATGACATTTTCCCACTGCAGTCCGTATTCCCTGAGAATTCTTTCAATGGAAGTTGATTTGTTCACAGATTTCAGGAAGACATCATAGCCATCCTTATAGGACCATGCAAACTTCAGATCCGGAATGATCTGGTTGAACGGTTCAATGATAGCCTCATCCCCAATCAGAAACGTACCCAGCGGATAACCGTGTTTCTGATGGTAGGTTCTTTTTTCTGTATCATCAATGACTTTATGATAGTTCGGGGAATCCTTTCCAACATAACCATCCACAAACTTATCATGATTGGCATAGGTTACGATTGCATCCGCAAATTTGAAGCCAAGACCGATCTCATGTGCGATACAGATATCTGTAATGGTATTCATATTTGTTTCACTCATCTGATGACTTTCAATAATAGTTCCATCTCGTTTTACAACACAGGCGCCATTGATTGTGCCGATCAGATCAAGCGGCAGATCATCAAAAAGTGACTCCTGCAGGAATGTATAGTGCCTTCCAGTATTCAGCACAACACGTATTCCCTTTTCCATTGCCTTTTTAAAAACACCGGCAGTACGTCTGCTCATGGCATCATAACCGGATGGAATAATTGTATTATCCACATCACAGACGATCATTTTAATTTTTTCAGCTCTTTTTTTCATGGCATTATTATAACATGAATGGTAAAATATTCTTTGTGATTTGTGCCCGTAGCTCAATTGGATAGAGTGTTGGCCTCCGAAGCCAGAGGTTGTGAGTTCGAGCCTCATCGGGCACGCTGCCAGGATACCGCAGAACGGTATCCTTTTTTCATACCAAGACCAGTTTATAAACAGCTATCCCCTGTGGGCAGCACGTTTTCTTTCATTTCATTCCAAAAATGTCCTTTTAATGGGAAATATATTCTTTACCAATGAACAAAAAACTGTAAATAGTTGTTATCATATAGGAGTTAGAAAGCAGAGTGTTCAGATGTACAGATTTCCAGAAGTAAAGCAGGAGCTTTTGTTATCCATCAGATATTCAACTAAAGTGCTTAAGGCATTGGGGGATGAGATCAATCTGAATATCATTCAACTGCTGATGGAAAGTGGAAGTGCCGGCCTTCGTGTACCTGAAATCACGAAAAAGACATATCTATCCCGCCCGTCAGTTTCTCATCATCTACGGATCCTTGTTGATGCAGGTATTGTCGGCGTTCAGAGAATTGGAACCATGAACTATTACTATGTTGATATCAAGGCTTCTGCAATTGATTCTCTTTCCACCCTTGTCAACAGCATGATCAGCTATCACACCAACTTTCCCGAGATGATTGACGGAAAGTTCGATGACCTGTAAGTCCTGCTGTTTGCTGAATCCTCATCAGACTGATGTCTGTTTCGTACGAAAATGACCAATGCGCTGCAGAACATACAGCGCATTGGTTTATGATATGACTTTTACAGATAATGATACAGAAACGTGCATGCTTCATCCAGATCTGTATCCGCATCAGTGAAGAAAGATGCTGCATGTGG
>JAEDEK010000156.1 GCA_016293365.1 Bulleidia sp.
ATTATTCCATCATCCGCTGGCAGAAGAACCGACATGGTGTCACAGATCTTGAGCCAAAGCATATCGGATATGAAAATGGTGTATTGGGCGGTGTCATCAGCGCACTTAATGTCATGTGTTCCAAGGGAGATAACGTACTTCTGCATTCACCTACCTATGTAGGCTTTACTGGATCTATCGAAAACAACGGTTACAACATTGTTCACTCCCCTCTTTATCGTGATGAAGAAGGTGTATGGAGAATGGATTATGAAGACATGGAAAAGAAGATCGTCGATCATAAGATCCATGCTGCTGTCATCTGCAACCCTCACAACCCTTGTGGACGTGTATGGACAAAGGAAGAACTTCTCAAGTGCATGGAAATCTTTGAACGTCATCATGTCTATGTTGTCGCTGATGAAATCTGGTCTGATCTGATGATCAACGGAAGCCAGCATGTTACTGTACAGTCTGTCAATGAATATGCCAAATATCATACAGTTGGAATGTATGCACCAAGTAAGACATTCAATCTGGCAGGGCTGATCGGTTCTTACCACATTATCTACAATGACTGGCTCAGAGAAAGAGTTGAAAAGGAAAGTTCCCTTTCCCATTACAACAGCCAGAATGTTCTTTCCATGTATGGACTGATCGGCGCATACAGTGAAAATGGCGAACAGTGGGTCGATGAACTCAACCAGGTTCTTTCTGACAATGTCAACTATGCGGTTGATTTCATTGAGAAAAACTTCAAAGGATGCACACTGGCAAAGCCTCAGGGCACATACATGCTGTATCTGCATTGCGAAGACTTCTGCAAGGAACACAACATGGATATGGATACACTGCTTCATAAGGGATGGGAAGTCGGTGTCTTCTGGCAGGATGGACGCCCATTCCATGATCCATATGCAATCCGTATCAACCTTGCCCTACCGACAGAACGTGTCAAAGAAGCATTTGACCGCCTTTACGAAAACATCTTCAGATAACATAAACAGACTGTCAGCAGATCATATATCTGCCATACAGTCTGTTTTCTTTCGAATTATCCTTTCAGTTTCCTCTCAATTTCCAGATCAGGCCAGTATCCCCACGATTCCACGATTCTGCCTTCAACAACTCTGAAATTTTCCAGGGCCTCAAACCCGATGCGTTTACCAGTTACAGGAATTCCCATGACACATCTGCAGACAAAAGAAAGGAACAGACAAAGGCATACAGTATGCTTTCCGGATACTTTCTGTTTTCTTCTGTTATAATGGAATGAATCAGTGAGGGGTTAATTATGTTTTACTATACAGGAATTCCAATCATCACCTATGTCACAGCCGCTGCCTGTGTGTTCAATTATATCCGTATGACACAGCTGATGAAACAGTACAGTCCCAATGATTCCGCAGTACAGTGCGGAGCAGTATTCGGACCGTATATCGTTGAAAACGGGCAGTACTGGAGACTGATTACAGGTGGTTTTGTTCACTTTTCCATCTTTCATCTGCTGATGAATGTCTATGTTCTGGTTTCATTGGGCGGAACCATGGAAGCAGCCTTCGGTCATATTCTGTTTTTCATACTGTTGTATGGATCTGTATTGATGGGAAATGCATTCTCTGTCTATATGCATTCCGATTATTCCATCTCCGGTGGTATGTCCAGCGGAATGTATGGACTTATTGCTGCACAGCTTGCCATGATTCTCATCCTGTATGGACCACAGGCAATTCTTTCCAGTGGATCTTTACTGACAGTGATTCTGCTCAATCTTCTCATGAATTTCCTGCCTGGGGTTGCATGGAAGTCTCACCTTGGCGGAGCCTGTGTCGGGGTGCTGTTTATCACCCTTCTGTATCGTTTTGCATTTCACCTGTGAGGTATCTATATGAAAATGAAAAAGCTTCTGACAAACAGACTGATCTATCTTGGCCTGGCTGCTTTGCTGGAAATCATGATTTATATTGCGCTGTTCCGCTTTGTCAGGGACAAGGCTGGATGGGTTGAAGTTATTCTGCATATCGCCGCAGTCGTGATTGTCATGCACATCATCCGTACCAGCCGGCATCTGTCCTCTGATATGATGTGGCTTGTATTGATCATGATTGCTCCGGTTCCTGGAACTGCCATTTTCCTGATCTGCAGTGCAGATATGATCCGCAATAAAACATACCGTTCCATCGTAAAAGAACAGAAAAAAGCAGTCACCTATCTGCAGCAGGATATCCAGGTAACAGAAGAACTGCAGGAAAACTATCCTGCCCGCAGATCCTCCCTTTCCTTCATTCCTTCTTCCGGTTATCCGTTCTATCGCAATCAGGGTTATGACTATTATCCATTAGGAGATATCGGATGGAAGGTCATGCTGGAAGAAATGAAGAAAGCAGAGCACTATATTTTCATGGAATACTTCATCATTGAAGAAGGAGAAATGTTCAATTCCATGCTTGAAATACTGGAACAGAAAGTCAGAGAAGGCGTGGAATGCCGTGTCATGTATGATGACATGGGTTCCATTGATACCATCCCTTCTTCCTACGCCAGAAAACTGGAAGCCAAAGGAATCAAGGCTGTATCCTTTAACCGGATCACACCGATTATCAATGTCATCATGAATCACCGCGATCATCGCAAGATCCTTGTCATTGACGGTAAAACAGCCTTTACCGGAGGCATCAATCTGGCAGATGAATATATTAATGTCAAAGTCATTCATGGACACTGGAAAGACAATGTCGTCAGAATTCAGGGTGAAGCTGTATGGTCACTGCTGGTTACCTTCTTAACAAACTGGAATGCTTTACGTCATGAAGATACAGACTATAATGTATTCCGTCCTGTTGGTATGAACTTCCCTGTTCAGCAGGGTTATATCGCACCATATGCTGATACACCATTGGATCAGGACCTGACAGCACAGTCCATCTATGAAGATATTCTCAACAGCGCCAATGACTATGTCTATATCATGACACCATATCTGATCATCGACTCAGAAATGATCAATACGCTGATCCATACCGCAAGAAAAGGTGTGGATGTGCGCATCATCATGCCAGGTGTACCGGATAAAAAAATCGTATGGGATATCGGTCGTTCCTATTATCCGCAGCTGCTTGAAGCAGGCGTGAAGATCTATGAATATGAGCCTGGATTTGTCCACGCAAAGGTATTCCTGAGTGATGATATCTGTGCAACCGTCGGTTCCATCAATCTTGACTACCGTTCCCTCTATCTGCACTTTGAAAACGGTACATTCATGATCGGTGCCGATACGATCAGAGATATCCGCAGAGACTTTGAAGAAACATTTGAAAAATGCCGTCAGATTCACCTGGATGATCTGAAGACCGGAGCCTTGAAAGCCATATTCCTTTCCGGAATCCGGATCTTTACACCGATGATGTAAAACAGAAGAGTCGCCCTCTTCTGTTTTCTTATGCTTCCGGAATGGTTTTCTCAATCGGTTTTCCTTTTGCCAAATCATCGATCAGCTTGTCAAGACATCTGACTTTACGCATGAACGGATCTTCAATTTCTTCCACTCTGACATTACAGATACGACCTTTGATCTGCATGAATAATGGATTCCATGCAGGTGCATGATCAATAAAGGCTCCATACGTTGTACCATCAGACATCATCTCATCAATCTGCTGCGATGTATAACCTGTCAGCCAGACTGTTACCATATCTACTTCAGTTCTTGTTCTTCCCTTGCGCTGCGCCTTTTCCACAAGGCATCCATACAGCTTCTCAAATGACATATTCTTCAGTTTTTCATTTT
>JAEDEK010000157.1 GCA_016293365.1 Bulleidia sp.
TCCGTTTATATCTTTTTTATATATCAAAACAGGGGAATATATACAGGGGAACAGTTTGATCATGCATCACGACCACTTCAGAATGAATTAGATTGGGGAACAGTATGGGTAAGTATTTTGGAACTGACGGCTTCAGGGGTGAAGCAAATAAGGGTCTGACAGCAGACCACGCATATAAGATCGGTAGATTCCTTGGCTGGTATTATGGCCGGGAAGGCAAAAAAGCAAGAATTGTCATCGGTAAGGATACAAGAAGAAGCAGCTACATGTTTGAATACAGCCTTGTCGGCGGTATTGTTGCTTCTGGTGCTGATGCATATCTGATGCATGTCACAACTACGCCATCTGTTGCCTATATCGCAAGAGTGGATGAGTTTGACTGCGGTATCATGATTTCCGCCAGCCATAACCCGTTTTATGATAACGGCATCAAGCTGATCAACGGCAAGGGTGAAAAGATGGATGAAGGTACGATCGCAGAAGTTGAGAAGTACCTGGATGGTGAATTTGAAGTACCGTTTGCTCATAGAGAAAACATCGGATGCACGATTGACTATGTCAGCGGCAGAAACAGATACATTGGCTATCTCATCAGCCTGGGTGTCTATTCCTTCCGTGGTATTACGGTTGCTTTGGACTGTGCCAATGGTGCCAGCTGGAATATTGCAAAGGCAGTATTTGATGCATTAGGTGCCAAGACACTTGTCATCAACAATCATCCAGATGGACTCAACATCAACAACAATGCTGGTTCCACACATATCGAAGGCCTGCAGAAGTTTGTTGTGGAAAATGGATGTGATGTCGGTTTTGCCTATGATGGTGATGCGGACAGATGTCTGTGTGTTGATGAAAAGGGCAATGTCATTACAGGAGACCATATCCTTTATATCTATGGCAGCTACATGAAAGACAGAGACAAGCTTGTCGGTAATAAGGTTGTTACAACTGTCATGAGCAACTTTGGTCTTTACAAGGCATTTGATGAACTTGGAATCGGCTATGAAAAGACAAAGGTCGGTGACAAGTATGTATATGAAAACATGAAGGAAAATGGATATGGTATCGGTGGTGAACAGTCAGGCCATATCATCTTCTCCAAGTATGCTTCTACTGGTGATGGTATTCTGACATCCTTAAAGATGATGCAGGTCATGATCGGCAGAAAGAAGAAGATGAGTGAATTGAGTGAAGGTTTCACCATGTATCCTCAGGTGCTGGAAAATGTCAGAGTTGCTGATAAGAAGGCAGCACAGGAGGATGAAGATGTCGTGAAGGCAGTTCGCCAGGTAGCAGATACACTCGGCGATACCGGTCGTATTCTTGTCAGAGAAAGTGGAACAGAACCTGTCGTAAGAGTCATGGTAGAAGCAGAGTCTGCAGAAGTATGCAGACAGATGGTTGACCTTGTTGTCAACACCATGAAGGCAAAGGGTCACAGCATTGAGGCCTGAACTTACACAATGCATGAAAATGCATGACTTTGATTTGAATCATGCATATGCATGAGACAGAAAGAATGGAGGACAGGGGTATACGATGAAAGAAAACAGAAAGGGATTGAAACTTCCTCTAGGTGTATATGACTTTTTGATATTTCTCATAGCAGATACCATTCTGTATGTATTTTATAAAGGGGCTGGGGAATTAAGCGTTAAAGGCATCTTCATTCAGAGTGTGATTGCCTTTATTACCATCTTCGGTGCAAGAATCATCTGTAAAATCTATCGTCAGATCTGGCGTTATGGTGGCATCCAGTGTTATATCAGACTTCTGGTGGCAGATGTTGTCGCATTCTTTGCGTACCTGCTGATCGAAAGACTTCTTCCGATTGAACATGTCGTATTTGCGAAGATGCTGGCATTCTGCTGTATGAATACGCTTGGTACTTTATCCATCCGTATGGTTTACCGCTATGCCTATAAGTGTGGAAGTCAGGACTCTCCAACTGGAGCATTCCTGCGAACGTTGTTAAAGATCTTCTCTGGTGGTACTGTTAAAACAGAACCGGATCCGGACAGTCAGAAAATCAAGATCGCGATTCTTGGTGCAGGCTCTGTTGGTGTAGGGCTAGCGGAAGATCTTCTCAGCAACAACAAAGCACAGTATGTTGCCAGATGTTTTATTGACAGCAATCCTGCCAAAGTAGGAAGAGATATTCATGGTATCGCAGTCATCGGTGAAGATGAGGCTTCTTTGGATGAATTAAAAAGACATCACATCCAGGAAGTGGTATTTGCTGTACCGAACATGGAAAGAAGCAGAAAGCTTGAACTGTATGATTATTATCAGAAAGCAGGCTTCCGTATTAAGGTGTTTGATTTTCCTGCTATGGATATTCCAGGTAGAAAAAGACAGCTGCGTGAATTCAACATTGAAGATCTTCTGATGAGAGAAACGAAGGATACAATCAATGATAAGACACGCGCATATTATAAAGACAAGGTAGTACTGATCACCGGTGGTGGTGGCAGTATCGGCTCTGAGCTGTGCAGACAGCTTGCTAAAATGGAACCGAAACAGCTTGTCATCTTTGATATCTATGAAAACTGTGCCTATGACTTGCAGCAGGGCCTGTTATTTGCATATAAGGGCAAAATAGATATCAAAGTGGAAATTGCAAGTATTACAGATAAGAAGGCATTAAGCAGAGTATTCAGAGAATACCATCCTGATATCTGCATCAATGCTGCTGCACATAAGCATGTTCCATTAATGGAAAAGAACTGTCTGGAAGCAGTGAAAAACAATGTATTCGGTACATTGAATGTCATTCAGTGCTGTGAAGAGTTCGGCTGTAACAGATTCATGATGGTATCCACTGACAAGGCTGTTAATCCAACCAATGTCATGGGTGCTACCAAGCGTATGTGTGAAATGATCATGCAGGCTTACAGTACAAAGGGCACATTAAAGTGCAGTGCAACCAGATTCGGTAATGTACTTGGAAGTGCAGGATCCGTCATTCCATTATTCGAAAGACAGATTCAGGCAGGTGGTCCTGTAACAGTAACAGATAAGAGAATCATCCGTTACTTCATGACCATCCCTGAAGCAAGCCAGCTTGTATTAACAAGTGGAGCCATGGCTGAAAATGGAGAACTGTTTGTTCTGGATATGGGAAAACCCGTCAAGATCTACGATCTTGCACAGAACATGATTTCCCTGAGTGGCATGCATGATATTGAAATTGTCGAAACAGGTTTACGTCCAGGTGAAAAACTGTATGAAGAATTACTCGTTGATACAGATGGCCTTGAAACAACTGACAACGATATGATCTTCATTGAACGTGAAACAGCAGTTACAATGAATGAACTGAAAGAAAAACTTCAGATCTTAAAAGATGCATGTGCTACTGATGATGACAATACTGTAAGAGAAGCTTTACGTAAGGTTGTTCCAACCTTCAGAAAACCTGAAGAAGTCAACTGTCAGGTGGAGGTTATGGAATAACCTTTTTTACAAATTTTAATGAGATATCTTTATCTGTTTTTTTCTGAATCAAAGAGTATAAGCCGTAATGTAATGATTCGTTTCTATCTTTGCAGATTTGAATATAAGAAAATGGCTTAACACAGCGATTTTTAGGGGTTTTACCATAATACTAATACCTGGTTTTCTAACGATTCTTCGGCCTGTCGGAAAGACTTTCCGCATCATAG
>JAEDEK010000158.1 GCA_016293365.1 Bulleidia sp.
TTCAGGATTGCCTTTTGTGTCTTTGTAATGGAATGATCCAGTCTGTATACATCATTACCATAAAGGCGGGCGGTATTGAACCAGGGGATAGAAGAAGAGTATAGTGACTGAGAGCAGATAACAGAGAAATACTACACATAATTCTGACGAGGAATTCTTTTCTTTTGTATGTTGGACTAATATCAATAATTGTTAATGACTATATTGCATAAAATAGCTATAATATGGTTAGAATATTACTATCAAAGTTGTTTTGGAGGTGATTATATGAATATTCGTCCATCAGCTGCAATCCGTCAGAATTACAATGAGATTGCAGATATGTGTCGCAAAACAGCAGAACCGGTATTCCTTACCAAAAACGGGGAAGGAGATCTGGTAGTTATGGATATCGAAACCTATAACCGTAGGGAAAAAATGCTGAAATTACGCGAAGAACTTCTCGCTGTCGAAGAAGATAGAATAGCAGGAAGAATCGGATGTACAATTGATGAACTCGATGCATACCTTGATGATGTCATTGCTGGGGTATAACTAGATGTCGGACAGAAAATACAAAGTTATTGTGTCCGACAGGGCAAAGCAAATGCTGGGAACACATATCCGCTTTATGGCACAAGCCAATAAAGAAGCTGCCAAAATGAAAAAGAAAGAGCTTCTGGAAGCAATACGTTCTTTATCCTATATGCCACAACGTTTTCCTTTCTTTGAAGAGACGTATATACCAGCGAATAAATATCATAAGCTGTATGTTACAAAATGGTATCTCATCCTTTATCAGATTCAGGATGATACTGTTTATGTGGATTATATCCTTGATTGCCGTAAAGACTATGGTTGGCTTATCAAATAGTAGTACTTCACGAGAAGAATGTAAGAAGTGAACTACTCGGCTACAAGTAACCGAGCATCAAAGGGCTTTGCCCTAAGAACTTTTCCTGTGTTACCAGACTGTTAGCTATGCGCATTCGAGGATAATATCCCTTCTGTCGTTCCATAGTGCTGTAGTATTCTGCTGTGTCTTGTGTTCTCACAGCAGTGTGATTCAGGCTATCCCCGTCGTTCCAACGGTTCTTTATATACTTTTACATATTCGATATTCTTTGATCATTTCAAACTGTCATCTTCACGCAGATGATGATTTTTCTGTTTTATAAAAGTGGTACATTGACCAAAATTATAAAAAAGAAACATAATATTGTGTTAAAATGATTATATATTTTATAAAAGTGGTACAAGTACCAAAAATATTAAACAGGAGATGAAGATGGTAATCAAAAGAGATCGATATCTTGAAAAACTGATCAGTAAACAGAATAACGGCATGATTAAGGTGATCACAGGACTCAGAAGATGTGGTAAGAGCTTCCTGCTTTTTGAACTGTATCGTGATTATCTGATTTCTTCGGGAGTACCTGAAAACAATATCCTATGTATTCCGTTGGATGATGTGGATTACGAAGAGTATTGTGACCCGCATAAACTCCATACATATATAAAGGAGCAGGTAAATGATCCTGAGCAGCAGTACTATGTTTTTATAGATGAGGCTCAGTATGCAATCAGCAAAGAGGAGATGAAGAATCCGGATGTACCAATCAGACTGTATGGTGTTCTGAATTCTCTTTTAAGAAAGAGAAATGTTGATGTCTATATTACTGGAAGCAATTCCAAATTTCTGTCATCCGATATCATGACGGAATTCAGAGGACGTGGGGATGAAGTACATATAGCTCCATTATCATTTTCAGAATATTTTCCTGCTTCAGGTCTGAATAAAATGGATGCATGGAAAGAGTATCTGTACTATGGTGGATTACCACATATTCTGGCTGAAATGGGAGATGAGGCGAAGAGTAATTATCTGGAAAAGCTGAACAGAGAGATCTATCTTCGTGATATATATGAACGTTATGATATGCGTGAAGAAGCAGGAATGGAATCATTAATGAAAGTTGTTGCTTCGGCAGTAGGTTCATTAACAAATCCACAGAAAATATCTGCAACATTTATGAGTAGTGGCTATAAAGGAATCTCCATACCAACGATTTCCAACTACTTAAAATATCTTCAGGAAAGCTTTGTGATTCAAAAGGCAGAACGGTATGACATCAAGGGAAGGAAGTATATCGGTACACCTTCGAAGTATTACTATTCTGATCTGGGACTTCGAAATTCCCTGTTAAATTTCAGACAGTTTGAAGAAACACACTTAATGGAGAATGCCATTTATAATGAACTGATCTATAGAGGATACAACGTAGATGTAGGTGTTGTTGAAGTCCGCCAGGATGAAGATGGTAAAAGAGTAAGAAAACAGATGGAAGTAGACTTTGTTGTAAACCAATCCAGCAGAAGGTATTACATACAATCCGCATTTGCATTACCGGACAGAGAAAAAGTGGAGCAGGAGCAGGCATCTCTCGTCAAGATTCCTGATTCGTTCAAAAAAATCATCGTTGTAGGAGATAACAGTCCAATTTGGAGAAACGAAGAAGGTGTTACCATTATTGGAATCTATGATTTCCTCCTCAATAATAACAGTCTGGATCTGTAGTCAGACAGAAAAAACAATCAGAGATTCTACCTCTGTCATTGGCATGCAGATGGTATGTGTCTGCTCATTGTATCCTGTTATATTCTGCGTATGTCAGAGTATCTGTTTTACAAAAGTGGTACATTGACCGGAAATATAAAATGAACTACCTCTCTGATACGTAGTTCCTTGTCTGTTACATGGGGTTATCTTGTTCTATAGCCAAGTCTCATGCTTAGATCATTGATCTTTGCTTTGACGTCGTTGCTGTCAATATCAAATGCCTTCAGGATTGCCTTTTGTGTCTTTGTAATGGAATGATCCAGTCTGTATACATCATAGCCATAAAGGCAGGCGGTATTAAACTAGGGAATAAGCCAAAGAAGGAAGAAGAGTTAACAGAGAAATACTACACACCTTTCTGACAATCGACAATTGTAATCAGGTGATTGCAGTGTAAAAAACAAAATATAATACAGCCAGAATCCAGTGTTCCGCTATTTCGAAGAAGATGTTCCAAAAATAACGAAACTGGTGTTCCATGGAACCGAAACTCGCATATACAATTAACAAACACACTTATATACCAAATATTTCTTAAGTTGTGATATTATAGAGACGTAAAAAAGGGAGTACCTAATAGCGTTACTTCCCAAAGAGTTTGTAAGAACGACTTACATTATCCTGGTAAGATTAGCGGTCGTTCTTTTTATTTGCAATATATAATCCAATCGAAACACCTGTACTCAGCACTGTAAATACCAGAGCTAAGATATTAACAAACATTTCAGTTGTCATATGCATCACCGCCTTTCCGGAGATAATCTCCTTTGGGCGGGAAATAACCGCTACCGTTTTTGGTACACCCTTGGCAGTAAAAAAAAACTGCCTTAAATATTCTATCATAAAACTGTTTCTATTGAATTGGTCAGCATGTTAGCGCCAATGTTTATGAAAATAATCTATTTACATTCGGCAAGTATTATTTTCTAATGATTCATAAGGGTACACCCTAATGATACATTGTTACGCCTACAAAATAATGTCCAAATATGAATATTGTTGATTGTC
>JAEDEK010000159.1 GCA_016293365.1 Bulleidia sp.
GAGTACATCGCAAGGATACCCTATCTGAACTATGTATCAGGTGGGGTAGTTCATGTGAAGAGTTTCTGTGACAGTGATGGAGATGGTGTTGGTGATCTGAAAGGTATCACTTCAAAACTGGATTATCTGAAATTGCTTGGCGTGGATGTATTGTGGCTGACGCCGGTTTATCAGAGTCCAAATGATGATAATGGGTATGATATATCATCTTATTACGATATACAGAAGGAATTTGGAACGATGGAAGATTTCGATGAACTTCTGCAACAGGCACATCAAAGAGGCATCCGTATCATTCTGGATATTGTTCTCAACCACACAAGCGATGAACATCCATGGTTTGTGGAAAGCAGAAAAGACAGGAACAATCCATATCGTGACTATTATATATGGATGGATCCAAAGGATGGTCATGAACCGAACAACTGGACAAGTTGTTTCCAGGGTCCGGCATGGGAATATGACCAGACAAGCGGACAGTATTATCTGCACCTGTTTTCGAAAAAACAGCCGGATCTGAACTGGCAGAATCCAGATGTCAGACAGGCATGTTATGACATCATGAATTTCTGGGTTGATAAAGGGATTGATGGTTTCAGACTCGATGTCATCAATCTCATCAGCAAAGATCCATCTGCCTATACTGTGGACAGTGATATCAAAGGTCATACGGTTGCGGCTAATGGACCGCATATTCACGAATATCTGCAGGAAATGAATCAGAAGGTACATCGGTTCTCTTCTTTGTTGACGGTAGGGGAAACACCTGCTGTAACAGTCGAAGATGGAAAGAAATATGCACCGCTGGATCAAAGTGAATTAAGCATGATTTTCCAGTTTGAGCTGATGAATGTGGACGGGGCAGAAGAGAACAAATGGACAGACAGAAGGTATGAGCTTGTGGATTTCAAAAAGATCATGAGCAGGTGGCAGACAGGCATGCATGGACATGCAACAAACTCTCTGTTTTTGAACAATCACGATCAGCCGCGACTTGTATCACGCTTTGGTGATGTTTCCACACCTTTGACATATGAAAAATCTGCAAAGCTGTTTGCGGTAGTCATGCATATGGCAGAAGGTGTGCCATATGTGTATCAGGGAGAAGAACTAGGCATGACAAATGTTCCGTTTCCTTCCCTTTCATCCTATCGGGATATTGAAACATTCAACACATATCATCAGCTTGTTGAAGTGGAGAAATCTGTATCTGAAAAAGATATGCTGCGATATATGCATAAGTCTTCCAGAGACAATGCGCGCACACCAATGCAGTGGAATGATAAGCAAAATGCAGGGTTTACAGAAGGGGAACCATGGATCATGGTGAATCCGAACTATCCTGAAATCAATGCGGAAAAGGAAGTGGCAGATGAAAACTCCATCTTTTACACATATCAGAAACTCATTGAGATCAGAAAGAAGGAACCTCTTGTTGTGGAAGGCACGTATGAGCTGCTGTATGAAGATGACCCGGATCTGTTTATTTACAGACGTTATACAGAGAAGGAAGAACTTGTCATATGTGCGAATATTTCCCAAGAAATGCATACATATGATTCGGATCTGATTCATGAAGACAGCTGTGTGCTGTATGGAAACTATGATCAGCCGCAGCCTGGTGTTTTGCGTCCTTATGAGTGTGTGGTTTATAAGCAGTTGATCTGAATGCATATCTGACACAAGAGAAGATAACCATGTCTTCTCTTTTCTGATGGGAAAAGAAAAGCCGCAGCGTGAACTGCGGCAGTGATCTGATTGGGGGAAATGATCACTCAATGTGTTTTAGTCAGATGTCTCCATGCTCCTGTACCAATAACAAGTGGAATATATCCTTCTACGTCTGTGGAAATCAGTACGGCTCCACCTTCCTGGCAGACTGGCATGATACCATAGTCTTCCGCAACAAGAACATGCTCTGCTTCAACCATGTCGATAATACGCTGATCAAAGTCGTTGACATCTTCACCCTTTGTTGCTTTTTCTTCCAGTGTATCAAATGCCTTGCTGGAATACTGGCCGAAGTTCATGGATGCATCGCTGACAAACAGATCGAGATAGGACTGTGGATCTGCATAGTCAGGGCCCCATCTTGTCAGACCGATGGAGAAGTCATGAGCAAACATGATCTGGATTCTTGTCTTCTTTGGATTTGGATTTAATGTAACAGTAATGCCTGGGCATGCTGTTTCAACCATCTGCTGGATGTTTTCGGCCATCTTGGATGTATCGTTGGCATTGTCATAAACAATCTCAACTGTTGCATCCTTACCCATTTCCTTGACTGCTTCCGCATAGAAGGATGCTGCCTTTTCAGGATCGTAAGATGGCATTTCTTCAGCCATATCACGGAAGTCCGTACCATCTGTTGTTGTAACAACACCGCGTCCGACAAGACCATCAATGGCTGTAGCACCGGTCTTCAATACATCGTTAACGATGGATTCACGGTTGATGGAATAAGCAATTGCTTTTCTCAGATTGATATTGGACATGTATTCATCATTCATGTTTGGACAGAGGTAGTAAACGCTTGCTGCCTGAATGTTTGTGAAACCTGGATCATCCTTATATGCATCGACCATTTCACCAGATAATGTGACATAGTCAACATTTCCCTGCTGGTATTCAAGAACGGTTGTCTGGATTTCCTGTGTGAATTTGACATCGATCTGCTGTTGTGGATAGGAAGCTTCATCCCAGTAGTTTTCGTTATGTGTGAATGTATATCTGTTTCCCTGTTGCCAGTCAGTCATTGTATAGATGCCACTGTAAATCATGTTTTCAGGAGACAGTGCATACTGATCACCCTGAGAAGTGACATAGGCTTCATTCAGCGGATAGAATTCAGGGAATGACATGAGTGAAATCATGAAGGAACATGGTGCACTCAGATGAACGACGAATGTACTGTCATCCACTGCTTCAACGCCAAGTTCATCTACGGCTTTTTCACCGGAAATGCATTCTGCAGCATTTTCAACATTGATGGCTGTTGCCAGATAGTTGTATTCACTGGCTGTGGCTGGATCGACAAGCCGCTGGAATGCATAGACAAAGTCAGCTGCTGTGATCGGTGTTCCATCTGACCATTTGATTCCATCTCTTAAATGGAATGTCCATGTCTTGCCGTCTTGTGATGTTTCCCAGCTTTCCGCAAGGTCGCCTGTAATCTTACCATCAGTTCCATACTGGACAAGTCCGGATTGGCAGAAGGCGATCATGGAAAGTGAGGATCCATCGGTAGCGATGGATGAGTCCATTGTGTTCATGTCGTTTTCAATTGCGATTGTTACCGGGGTTGCGCCTTTTGTACTGCCGGATGAGGCGGCAGAAGAAGCGCTGCCGGAAGAGCATCCTGCAACCATGGTCATTGCCATGGCACATGTCATTACCTTTCTGTAATTCATGATTTCTGGTCCTCCATAAATGCTTTGCATAACATGCATGTATTGGATTTATCAGAAATATCCGGGAACAAAGAAAATCCCGGAAGTATTTCTCTTCCGGGACGTAATGATCATATTACGCGGTACCACCCGTATTCAGGACAAGTCCTGCACTCACTGGATCCAACAATCCTCTCTTCTGTATCGTGAA
>JAEDEK010000160.1 GCA_016293365.1 Bulleidia sp.
CACCACCAAACAGATTCATGATGGAAAAGATGGAGTCAGTTGAAATCTTCAGCATCTGTTTGTTGACTCCCGGCACTGTCAGAATGCATCCAAATCTGTAAACAAGAAAAATCAGAAGTGTAAACAGAGTTTTTCTGAGGATAACCCTGTTACTGATAATGTCTTTAACATTTTTAAGCATGATTCATTTCTCCCTTCATAACAGTCCTGCCATTGACAAAACAAGTGCAAGGACAGCATCCATACCGAGAAATAACAGAGCAAACAGAATGATCGTACATGTAGTCTTAATGAACATTCTGATCAGACCGGGTTCAGATCTGCTGCCTGTTAATGGAAGCCATCGAATGGTTTTGAAATTGGAAATGATACCTTCTGGTGAATACCAGTGTTCTGTAGTTCTTTTCATATAGCCTCCCATCTGACGGGCATCGGAACCCCGCAAAACATTTGCCCTCCTCAAGGACGCCGAACTATTCTTTTGTACCTATAAAATGACTGAACTTAAGAAATAAGTGATGACACATTGTGCAGAAAAAAAGCCACCCTGCAAAACGATAAATAAACATCGTCGTGACAGAGTGGTTTTCCAGGTAAAATATACAGGACAGTTTTTCTAAGTTGGCTGTACCCAAAAACGGTAGTGGCTATTTCCTGCCCTTAAGGAGATTGCCTCCGGAAAGGCGGTGATGCGTATGACAACTGAAATGTTTGTTAATATCCTGGCACTGGTATTTACAGTGCTGAGCACAGGTGTTTCGATTGGAATGTTTATTGCAAATAAAAAGAATGACCGCTGATCCCTGCAAGTTTTAGCGAGTCATTCGACAAAATTCTTCAGGGAAATAACCGCTATTAGGTACTCCCTTTTTTACATTACAATATTAGCATAATTTTACATGCATTGGTATGAAAAAGTGTCTCAGCACAACGCCAAGACACTTTTCACTCATACGATAACAGATTTTACGGTGCCACTGGATTCCACATAGTATCCAGGAACTCTGATCACAACATCTTCTGTGCTGTAGGAATATTGTCCAGGAGCATATGTTTCATGAATCCTGTAGGTTCTTCCTTCCTCAAGCCACTGCCCGATCTGTACCCATCCAGTCGATGGATCACCAGCAGACAGCGTATTGATGGTTCCAACAACAGCTCCGGTTGCATCATCGATGATCTGGAACTCAAATCCTTCTCCATTGACAGAAATCAGTTTTTCACCAAGATGATTTTCCTTTCTGAACTGAACTTTGATCGTAGGATCAACCATAACCAGTTCATATACTGACCCATTCTTTGGCAGGGAATCAACTGTAAAGGTGATATCCTTTGCTCTGTAATAGCCGGATGGCTGTTTCAGCTCCTTTGCAACATATGTTTTCTGAACAGAAAGATACATGCCGATGTCTGCATAGCCATTTGCACGATATTCAGCATCACTGGTGTCGATTTCTACTACCAGTGCATCTGGATCACCGGCATTCAGCTTTTCTTCATCATAGATACCGATGACAAATCCCTGTGTGCCTTCTTCAAGCGTGTTGAAGTGATCGATAACAGTTCCGTTTTCATCAACCTTTTTGAAGTGAACCGTAACTGCTTCATTCGGGAAGGATGTCAGAAGAGTTGATGTTGTACCAGTGCACAGCACTTCTACAATCTGATCATCACTCAGTTTATATCCAAGCGGAGACTGCTTCTCATGAATTCTGTAATGATGGCCACCTTTAATCTGCCCTTCATCGATATACTGCTGCATATCAAAGTACTCATCTGCAGCATATTTCTTATCTGCTGTATCCAGTGTCGTGATCAGGATATCATCCGAGATATCATCAACGGTTTCATTTGTATCATACACTTCAAGAATACAGGATGATCTATTATAGGTTGTGGTCAGCAGATCTCCATTCTCGTCAACCTTTCTGATATTCCAGTGGATCGGGATGTTTTTGAAGACTGCTTTTACTGTTTCATTTGTCGTTACTGAATACGGAACATGGATCTCTACCGCACTTTCACTGACAAAGAAACCATTTGGAGCATCAATTTCTCTGACCCAATAGGATGTACCGGCAGTGAGCGTAACATAATCAGAAAGCATGTAGGATTCTTCTGTTGTTACCCAGGAATGGAGCAGTGTATTTCCATATGGATCTGCATACAGGCCAAGTGTTGCACCTGCTACATTGGAATTGGTCTCTTCATTGACTTTTGCAACTGAGTATCTGATACGCTTGTCTTTGATGGTCTTTGTGAAATACGAAGACTTCTGGCTCTTTGCTTCTTCAACAGTAGAAGGAACAGTAAACATCACATCATCATTTGCATAGTAGTATCCATCCAGTGCCTTTGTTTCGTGAAGACGGTATGTCTTCCCTGCTTCCAGATATTCTCCTGGAATCTTTACAGCACTGCTGTCATTTGTTGTGATAACTGCAATGTCATTGCCGGCTTCACTCTGCAGTGTGATTTCAACACCTCCAAGCCTCTGCTTTGTGCTCTCATCAATCTTCTCAACATAGAACTCAATCGGGATATCCGTCACTTCTACATAGAAGTTATTCTGCTGGTCCTCCAAAGAAGTAGAATTGACAGTAAATTCAACTCTTTTTGAAGAAGCATAGTATCCTGCTGGTGCAGAAGATTCTTCGATTGAGTAAACTTCTCCCTGTTTGAGCCCGCTTAACTGATATGGATTACCATCTGTGGTCCACTCATCAATTCTGACATTACTGCTGTCATACACAGCCAGTCTTGCACCGGCAACAGGTTCTCCATCCGTGTTTACCTTATTGATGTAGTAACTGATCGGCTGATTCTTTGCGGTAAGTGTATAGGTCTGTCCAACATAGTTTGGATCGATGTAGAAAGACTGATCCTGTGCCATCAGGAAGTAGCCTGCTGGAGCTTCCGCTTCTCTGATTGCATAATATCTGTCGGCTTTCAGAAAAGTTCTGTCAAGCTTGTGAGGTGTACCATCTGTAATCCATTCTTCAAGCACCGTGTTGTTTTCACCAATCAACTGAAGTTTTGCTCCTGATAACGGCAGTCCTGTTATTGCATCGACCTTTTCAACCTGATAGTCAATTGCTGTGTTTTCAAAATCAACAATCAGATACTGATTTTCATCCAGTCCAGTTGCAGGCTTTGTGACAGGAATCTGGAAGGTAACTGTCGTATCATTCAGATAGTATCCTTCTGGAGCTTCAATTTCCTTAACAGTATATGTTTTTCCTGCCTCAAGAACAGATGCATCTACAATGTGATCTGTTCCATCCGTTACCCATTCTTCAAAGACTTTCACTCCACCATCCGTTAACTGCAGTCGTGCACCAGTTACCGGTGTGTGATCAGAACCATCCACCTTTGCAATTTTGACTCTGATCGGTTCATCACTCATTGAAAATGTCTGTACTTTGTCATATTCATTTCTGACTGTAAAGTCTACTGGAGCAGATCTGTAATATCCATTTGGAGCAGAATCTTCAACAATCCGATAATTACCTGCTGGAATCTCAAACTGTTCAGGCTGATCAGTTGAAGTCCATGTTTCAATCAGATCCGTATGTGTATCACTGATCTGATA
>JAEDEK010000161.1 GCA_016293365.1 Bulleidia sp.
GCACTCAGACGGGAAGCTCTGCCGACTGCCAGCTCCATGGTCAGTACCGGTAATCCCATCAGAAGCAGAAACAGCAGGTATATCACAACAAAAAGACCACCGCCATTCTGACCTGCAACAAAAGGAAATCGCCATACATTACCGATCCCGATGGCACATCCTGCAGAAACAAGAAGAAACCCGATTCTTGATTGAAATGTATCTCTTTTCATGATTCACCTCAAATACGCATACGTGCATATTATACATGAGTGTTTCTGTTTGACAAATATCATATATGATCTGAACCTGATTATGGAAAACTCAAAACAAAACTGTATTGAAAAAACAGAAGGAAAGCATAGAATGATAGAAGTTGAGGTTGATTTATGGCGAAACTATATTTTTTCTATGGAGCGATGGGAAGCTCCAAATCCGCCAATGCATTGATGGTGGAATACAATTATCGGGAAAGAGGGCAGAAGGTACTTCTTGCTAAAACCAATATTGATACAAGAGATGGTGTCAATCTGATCCATTCCAGAATCGGTTTATCCAGAGAATGTGTGCTGTTATCCGATGTATGCAGTATGAAGGATGAGGATATCCTTGCATATGATGCAGTGATCGTTGATGAAATCCAGTTTGCCAAAACAGAAGAAGTGGATTTCCTTGCCCACATTGTAGATGATCTGAATGTTCCTGTCATGTGTTATGGATTACGTTCTGACTTCCAGTCCCATCTGTTTGAGGGCAGCCGACGCATTCTTGAAATCTGTGATGAAATCAAGGAAATCAAGACGATGTGCTGGTGTGGACGTAAAGCCACATGCAACGCAAGATACAACGCAAACGGTATTGTTAGAGTTGGGGCACAGGTCATGCTTGGTGCCAATGATGAATATATTGCCTTATGCAGAAAACACTTCAATGAAGGAAAGCTGCATCGTGAAACACAGGAGCCGGTAGGACTGACAGACTGAAAACAAAAACGGATTGCCTTTATACAGGACAGTCCGTTTTCTTATTTTATTCAGTGTTTATGATACAGTTTTTTCTGTTCGTAGATTGGATCGTATGTGACATTGACACCAAGACGGCGGAAGATCTCAGCATCTTCCAATGGAAGTACCACAGAACAGTGTGCTTCAGATCCACGGATACCACTCAGGCATTCCATTGCCTTTTTTGCATATGGATTTGTATCGGAAATCATTGCCAGAGCGATCAGCACTTCATCGGAATGCAGACGTGGGTTCTGATTGCCGAGGTTGTTGACTTTCAGCTGCTGGATACATTTGACTGATTCCTTGTCCAGCAGTTTTTCTTCATCCTTGATGCCTGCCAGTTCCTTGAGGGCATTGATGATGATGGAAGCAGATGGACCGAATAAAGAAGAAGTCTTGCCGGTCAGAACAGTACCATCCGGCAGTTCCATTGCCATGGCACCTGCACCTGTTGCTTCTGCTTTTTCTCTTGCAACTGTGACGACCTTACGGTCAAGCGGGGAAATACCGCACTTGTTCATTAACAGTTCGATCTTCTGTACAGAAGATTCCGGCAGTCTGTCTTTTTTCACCTGCATCAGTGTTTCAAAGTATCTGCGGATGATTTCCTGACGGGATGCTTCCTTGGCTGCCTCTTCATCTTCAATGCAGAAACCGACCATATTGACCCCCATATCCGTAGGAGAACGATAAGGGCTGACCTTCATGATTCTTTCGATAATACGGTTGAGTACAGGGAAGATCTCAATATCTCTGTTGTAGTTGACTGCAGTTTTTCCATAGGCTTCCAGATGATATGGATCGATCATATTCAGATCATCCAGATCTGCTGTCGCTGCTTCATATGCCAGATTGACCGGATGATGCAGTGGCAGGTTCCATACCGGGAATGTTTCAAACTTGGCATAACCGGAACAGATTCCATGAGCCTGATCATGATACATCTGAGAAATGCAGGTAGCCATCTTACCGGAGCCAGGACCTGGAGCAGTTACGACAACCAGCTTTCTTGTAGTTGGTACATACTGATTACGGCCAAGGCCTTCCTCGGATACAATATGATCCACGTCCGTCGGATATCCTTTGATTGGATAATGCAGATAGGAAGCAATGCCTGCCTTTTCCAGTCTGCTCCGGAATGCATCGACACCGTTCTGGTGTACATACTGCGTGATGACAACAGAGCCGACATACAGGTTGAGCTCTTTGAAGGCATCAATCAGACGGAATACTTCCTGGTCATAGGAAATACCAAGGTCACCTCGTGCTTTTGAGTTTTCAATATTGTTGGCATTAATACAGATAATCAGTTCCACTTCATCCTTGAGTTCAGACAGAAGTCTGATCTTGTTGTTGGGATCATATCCCGGCAGAACTCTTGCTGCATGAGAGTCCTGAAACATTTTACCGCCGAACTCCAGATACAGTTTTCCGGAGAACATATGAATTCTTTCCAGAATCTTATCTCTCTGCAGACTGAGATATCTGTCTGAATTAAATGCTTTTCTGAACATATCACACCATCCTTAACCGTTATAGTATACACAAAACCGTACCTGATGGCACGGTAAATTTTTTATTCTTCCTTCAGCTGTTCATCTACCTCCATTTTTGTACGGGCAATACTGGAAGAAAGAGACAATGTGGACACACACATCGTATGACTCAGGATCTCATAAAACAGAACCTTTGAACGATGTTTCCGTAATGTAGCTGTCCATCCATCCAGCAGAAGCACACACCAGATACCGACATAGATCAGTGCACAGACTGACTTTGCGTGAAGCACGTAAGCGGATGGCAGATATGAACAGAGCGGGATCAGCATCCATCCCTGCATCAGGATGGTAACCCGGATGAATGTACGGAACATCAGCTGCCACAGTTTTGGTTTACTGCCGCTACGATCAGATATTGTGATCCGTACAGTATTTCTTCCGATGGTTCCACCATGAAAGATGATCTGCTGGAAAACAAAGAAGACATACATCACACCATAGATCAGCAGTACGGTTTTCCATGTGCTTTTTGCTGCAAAGAGGCTTCTGAGAATTACCGTAATCCCTGCACAGATCAGAAAGTCCAGGTAAAAGGCAAGAAGTCGACGGCATAAGGTAACGGTGTTGCCCTTGATTTTATGAAACCTGTCAATATTACGCAACGAAGGCAATACAGCGATAAAGATCGGTGTAACAGCATACCCCAATGCTCCACCAAGTGTATTTTCCAGAAGATCATTGACATCAAACAGACGATATGGCACATCGTAGATCCCATACAGACCACTCAACTGTGTCAGTTCAAAAAACAGGGAAAGGCCAAAGGAAAGAAGAAAGACCTGATAGAATGGTCGGTGGAAGTAATACCGCAGATAGATCCCAAACGGTATCAGCATGATGACATTGAGTACCGGTTCAAGATACACCGCATTTTTCAGAAAGTGCAGTATTCCGGAAGTAGAAGAAAAATCATACTGCTGTGCAATTTCCGGCAGGTAACTGAACAGCTGCAGATTATAACCGGCTGATCTGTACACGGCACCCTGATCCGGTAAAGGCA
>JAEDEK010000162.1 GCA_016293365.1 Bulleidia sp.
ACGCATATGTTCTTCCTTTTTTTTTCGTGTCTGATAATATCGGAAGGAAAAAAAGGCACGCATTTCTGCGTGCCTTAACAGTAAGAATTACTTGATGATGGATTCGAGCCATTCAGCTGGTGCATCATCATAGCCTAACAGCTTGACGACTGTAGCAGCTACGTTGGCAAGACCGAATTCGCCTTCCTTGACTTCTGTTCCTTCTGGTCCATTGTATACGGCAAATGGAACAACATTCAGTGTATGAGAAGTCTTTGCTGCACCCTTCTTGTCAACCATTTCATCGGAGTTACCATGGTCTGCAACAACAACTAATGCATAGTCCATCTTCTTGCAGGCATCCATAACTCTGCGCAGGTTGAGGTCAACGGATTCAACACCGATAATTGTAGCTTCATAGTTACCTGTATGACCAACCATGTCGCCGTTTGGATAGTTGCAGCGCAGGAACTGATACTTACCGGATTCAATTGCTTCAACCATCTTTTCTGTAACTTCAGTAGCCTTCATCCAAGGCTTCTGATCGAATGGAATAACATCGGATGGTACTTCTTCCCAGACTTCCAGTTCATCGGAGAACTTTTCAGATCTGTTACCATTCCAGAAATATGTCATGTGACCGAACTTCTGTGTTTCGGAGCATGCATAGGACATAACACCCTTGTTTACCAGATATTCAGACATTGTGTGTTCAATGTGTGGTGGTTCAACAAGGAAGTTTGCAGGTAAGTGGAGGTCTCCATCATACTGCAGCATACCTGCATAGAATACCTTTGGCTTCTTGACCATATCGAACTTGTCGAATGTGTCCATGTAGTCAAAGCATTTGGAGAATTCAACAGCACGGTCACCTCTGAAGTTGTAGAGGATAACAGAGTCGCCATCATCGATTGTTCCTGCAGGGACACCGTCATTACCGATGACAAATCCTGGCAGATACTGGTCTGTATAGCCGCCTTCTGCACGGTATGTTTCAATTGCTTCCTTAGCAGATGTGAACATTCTTCCATCACCCATAACATGGATATGCCAGCCACGTTCAACCATTGCCCAGTCAGCTTCGTAACGGTCCATTGTAATAACCATACGTCCACCACCGGAAGCGATGCATGCATGGAATGTATCATCGTTGAGTTCAGCAATTGTGTTTTCCAGCTGATCAACATATGTTAATGCACTTGTTTCTGGAACGTCACGTCCATCCAGGAGTGCATGTACACGTACTTCCTTGAGACCTTCAGCCTTTGCTTCCTTCAACATTGCAATCAGGTGGGAAATGTTGGAGTGAACATTACCATCAGAGAGCAGGCCTACGAAGTGGAGTTTTCCATCATGTTCCTTTGCATAGTCAACTGCACCTCTCCAAGCGGCTGCCTTGTAGATATCACCGGATTCGATGGATTCATTGACAAGTTTTGCACCCTGAGAATAGATCTGACCACATCCCAATGCGTTGTGTCCTACTTCAGAGTTACCCATGTCATCATCAGATGGCAGACCAACTGCTGTACCGGATGCCTTGATTGTTGTGTGAGGCCACTTTGTCATCAGTTCATCAATCTGTGGCTTGTAAGCATGCATGACTGCATTGCCGTTGTCTTTGTCAGTCCAGCCTACGCCGTCCATGACTACCAATACTACTGGTTTTCCCATATAAATGTAATCTCCTTTAATCGCACTAATAATATATCACGTTTATACCTTTCCTGTTTGTGGAAATGATTCATGTAACAAAGGATTTTTTATAAAATGTGTTCCACTTTATGGAATATGGACATTGAAACCGTTTTCTGTGGCATACTGAATACAAGGCAGGTAATCGAAATGAAATACAGAAATCTGAATCTGAAATATGCACTGATCAATGCATTCTACTTCATGCTTGTATGTGGAAGTGCAGGCTACGCCAATAATTTCCTTCAGGCGAAGGGACTGGAGACTTCCATCATCGGTATGGTTCTTACCGGCGTCAGTATTCTTGCTCTGATTGGTCAGACGGGAATGGCACCGATCATCGACAGATCTGAAAAACTCAATGAGAAGAAGTTTATCATGTTTACGCTGTGCGGATCCATCATGATGGTGCTGATTCTGTCGTTATTGCCTGCAGGATCCATGCTTGTCATACCATTTACGGTTCTTGGATTCTCATTTGCTTCCATGGGTATTCCGTACCTGAATTCAATCGCATTCATCTATGAATCCGAAGGACAGACAATCAACTATGGTCTGGGACGTGGTGTAGGTTCTGCTGCCTATGCGGTAGCTGGATTGCTGATCGGCCAGCTGATTTCCCGTACTTCAGCAACAGTACTTCCTTACTGGATTGTCGGGAATGCACTTCTGGCACTGCTTATAGTCAGTACATTGAAAGTTCCTGAAAAGAAAATACAGAAACAGGAAGGTGAAAAAACAAAAGTTTCCTATGCTGCATTCTTCAGGAAATACAGCGATATCGTCGTTGTTATTGTTGCTTTGATCTGTCTGTATTTCTGTCATATGCTGATCAACAGTTACATGATCAATATTCTTGAAAATATTGGCGGTACTGCAGCAGATCAGGGGAATGCCACATTCATTCAGGCAATGGTGGAACTGCCGCCGATGTTCCTGTTTGCTGTAATCCTCAAAAAAGTAAAGGTCGATCATATTATGGCATTTGCAGCTGTATTCTATTCCATCAAGCATGTCATGATTCTGATGACTAACAGCCTTGGTATGTACTATGCTGCAATGGTACTGCAGATGGTATCCTATGCTCTGATTGTTCCTGCAACGGTATATTTTGCCGACAGTCATATTGCTTCGGAAGACCGTAACCAGGGGCAGGTATTGATGGGTGCTACCGGTACGATCGGTGGACTGTTATCAGCATCCATCGGTGGTATTCTGATCCAGGCAGTTGGTGTGCATACAACACTGGTCATTGCTACGTGTGTATCGGTGATTGGTACTGTACTGATGCTGCTGGCGGTATTCAAGCTGACACGAAAGAAGAACTGATGTTAAGGATGGGAAACCATCCTTTTATCGTGCAATATGTGTGTCATGTTGATTCATGGATCTGCTGCCTGTATGCTTATGATATATGCAGACGATTGATCAGGCTCTGACAAAGCTTTCCCGTTCACATTTCCGATCTTCCTTTCACCTGAATACGCAGCAGAAAGCATATATTACTGAAAAGGGTATGGATGTCATTGCATCTCATGCGCAGGATTTTGTGAAACAGAGAATTGCGCCGGCTGTTATTATGAATGACGGGAAACAGACCCCGATGAAAGGACATCCTGTATTCATAGCCCAGCACGCAACAGCATGCTGCTGCAGGGGATGTCTGAAGAAATGGTATAAAGTACCGACTGGTACAGAATTATCACAGATTCAACAGCAGAAAATTGTCGGACTGATCATGGCATGGATTGAAAAGGAAATGCAGGAGGATAACAGATGAAGATTGTATGCAGTGCATGTCTGCTTGGTACAGACTGCAAATATAAT
>JAEDEK010000020.1 GCA_016293365.1 Bulleidia sp.
ATTGAACCGGATCCGATTTTATATTTCCCATTTTTCTTTCTTGCGATCGGTACATCAAATTTATCAGTTTTTCTGATCAAAGATGTATCCACTCCTCTTTTTGCATCACCTTTATGAATATAACAGTGCATGCATCCTTCACTTTTTCTGTGACACCCACGCCATGGATTCCATATTGCCATGATTCACCTCGAAACAATCGTAAACAAAAAGGTAACAGGCTGCAATACCTGTTACCTCTGTTTACAATTCAATCAGTCGAGATCTTCGCCGTTGGACTTGTATACCTTCTGGATGTAACCGAAGGACTTCTTCTTGGAACGGGAGAGATCGCCATTTCCGTCATCATCCATGTCAACATAGATGAAGCCATAACGCTTTCTCATTTCACCAGTACCAGCAGATACAACGTCAATGAAGCCCCATGGTGTGTAACCCATCAGATCAACACCATCGATTTCAACAGCATCCTTCATTGTCTGGATGTGTGTACGCATGTAGTCAATACGGTAGTCATCGTTGATGGAACCATCTTCTTCAACCTTATCGATTGCACCAAGACCGTTTTCAACAACCATTGTTGGGATCTGATATCTGTCCCAGATTTCGTTCAGAACAATACGCAGTCCGAGTGGGTCAATTGTCCAGCCCCATTCAGAAGCCTGCAGATATGGGTTCTTGACACCATGTGTCTGGTTACCAGCAGATTCACCTAACTTTTCAGGATGAGCTGCGATAGCCTGAGAGCTGTAGTAGGAGAATGAGTAGAAGTCTACTGTACCTTCTCTTAACAGTTCATCATCACCTGGTTCCTTCTTGAGTTCAATGCCTTCTCTTTTGAGGTAGTTGACCTTCCATGCAGGATAGTAACCACGAACCTGAACATCACCATAGAACCACTTCATGTTGTGAGCGGATTCAACTTCAGCCCATACATCTTCAGGGTTGCAGGAATATGGATAGGAAGCACCATGAGCAATCATCAGACCAACCTTGTTTTCAGGGTCAACTTCATGAGCCTTCTTTACTGCATAAGCGCTACCTACAAACAGGTGCCATCTGCACTGTTCTGCATTCTGCTTGTTGGAGATGTGTTCATGAACACCATTCATCATGAAGTTTGTGTTGATGTTGATTTCGTTGATTGTCAGCCAGTACTTGACCAGTCCCTTATATCTAGTCAGGATTGTATCACAGTATCTTTCGAATGCTTCCAGAGTATGTCTGGATACCCAACCATCATATTCATTTGCCAGATGCAGTGGGCAGTCAAAATGATAGATTGTTACCAGTGGTTCAATACCATACTTGTGGCATTCCTTGAAGACATCTTCATAGAACTTCAGACCTTCTTCATTTGGTGTTTCATCATCGCCATTTGGGAAGATTCTTGTCCAGTTGATGGAAAGACGGTAAACATTGCATCCCATTTCAGCAAATAATGCGATGTCTTCCTTCCAGTGATGATAGAAGTCAGTAGCAACATGAGATGGATAGTATGTATCCGGATCTACAATAGCCTTTGCTCCTGCTGGAATTTCATCACGTCCACCGAATGTTGCACGTGTACCGTCAGCCAGTTCAACAATGAACTTTCTTGGAATGTTGTGGATACCATCGCCACCAGTAAGAGTATCTGCTACTGCAAGACCCTTACCACCGGAAAGATAACCACCTTCATACTGATTGGCAGCTGTTGCGCCGCCCCATAAAAAACCTTTTGGGAATGACATATTTCTTATTTTTTCCTCCGTGGTTTTATTATAACTGTAAACCGTTACATTCCAGTTCCAATTTAAGAAAAAAGGTGTTTTTCACACCTTCAGAAAAACATTCTTCTTGCCGCAACGTGATCTCTTCTGCCCGGACCTTTCGCACGTACACGATAGTGACCACCGGATACTCTTTTCTTCTTCTGATCCTGATGCAGTACTTCCGCATGTTCAGTCAGATGGAATCCTTCCTCATCCAGACTGAAATATCCTGTTTTCATCAGTTCCCCGCAGTTGGAACAGTGTGCAAAACCTTCAAGAGGCAGCTCATTGGAATCTGGATTGACTTCCATATAGCCACATACCGGGCAGTACATACCACGATAGATTCCATTATGCGGTGTCTGCTTTTCAACAGCTTCTTCCTTCTTTTCTTTCTTATCCTTCTTCAGTTTTTTCAGAAATTCAAACATCTTCATCAACTCCCGTGCAGAACTATAACAGGTTTCTGTGAATTCTGCATGAAAATCAGAATAACATAATATCACATTAAATCCCCACGATTCTTCAGACAGGCTTCACATTCCATGCACTTTCAGGACAGATAAGTACCATATCATAATCGTGTCAAATGAAAGAGCCATTTGACACCCAATCATAACTTTTCCCCTCAATTTGAAAAAGGTGCTTTCTTCCCGAAGTGCCTTTTTCACGTTTACAGTACATGAAAATGCTTCAATGCATGCAGGATGCCGTCATCCCTGCAGTCAAGAGTGATATAGTCTGCATGTGCCTTGACTTCATCTTTGGCATTTCCCATAGCAACACCGATTCCAGCATATTCCAGCATATCAGAGTCATTACCACCATCACCAAATACCATGATTTCACTGCGGTCAATACCATAGTAATCAATCATTGCCTGAATACCAGCAGGCTTTCCACCCTTTTCAGGAATCATGTCTGCAAATTCATCTGTCCATCTGGCTGACTTCATGCCTGGCGCATGTGCCACAAATGCATCATCCATTTCAGGTGGTATATATGGACAGATCTGATATGTATCATGTTCATAGGATCGTACCGGATCCAGAACCTGTGGCATTTCATCCAGCTTGCCAAGACTTTCCAGATAATCATGCATTCCCTGATTGAAGGCAATGTCATATGACATTTCCAGTTCACAGAAAGAACAAGGATAGTCTGCATGTGCCTTGAGCCATGGCACAAGAGAATGCAGTGCTTCTTTTGGAATCGGCATATTATGAACAACTTCCTTTTCCTTATTCAGACAATACTGTCCGTTCAGAAGAATCATTCCATCCCATGGTACACTGTTGAATTTTTCTCCAAGCAAAGGAAGCTGTACCGGCGGTCTGCCACTGGCAACAAAAATACGGATTCCTTTTGACTGCAGATCCGCAAGCATCTGTATCGTTGTATCACGCAGTTCATGCTCATCAAATGGCTTTAATGTTCCATCTATATCAAAAAATACTGCCCGAATCATAAATACCTCCACATACGTGAGGTCATTATAACAACTTTTTCTCGAAATCAGGCATCATTCTTACACTTATTGACGTTTGGGGTATAATAGACAGGTGACAGAAAAGAGGTATAAAAATGACAAAAGTTGATATTATCAGCGGATTCCTTGGTGCAGGCAAAACAACTCTGATCCAGAAACTGATCAAAGAGGTATTTGCCGGCCAGAAGGTAGTCCTTGTAGAAAACGAATTCGGTGAAATCGGTATTGATGGCGGATTCCTGAAGGAAGCAGGTATCGTTGTCAATGAGATCAATGGTGGATGTGTATGCTGTACACTGCAGGGTGACTTCCAGGAAGCACTCAAAAAGGTCATGGAAACATATGAACCTGACCATATCATCATCGAACCATCCGGCGTTGGTAAACTCTCAGACATTCTTTCCATTGTCAGATCCGTAGAAGGTCTGGAATGCAACAGCTATTCTGCTGTTGTCGATGCAAAAAGATGTAAGATTTACCATAAGAATTTCAAGGAATTCTTTGATGATCAGATCGCAACAGCGACATGTGTCATTCTTTCCAGAACACAGGAATGCACACATGATGTACTGCATCAGGATGTACATATCATTCATGAACTCAACCATGAAGCACATATCATCACAACTCCATGGGAAGAGCTGACAGGCCAGGCCATCTATGATGCAATGACACATGCAACAGACGGATTCCCGGAAGAAGAGGAATGTGAATGCTGCTGTGGTCACCACCACCATGATGAAGACGAAGAGTGCTGCTGTGGTCACCACCATCATGATGAAGATGAGGAATGCTGTTGCGGTCATCACCATCATGATGAAGATGAAGAATGCTGCTGTGGTCACCACCATCATGACAACCATGAAGCAGTAGAAGCTGCCAATGCAGGTCTGAAAGAAGGTAACCGTGTCCATATCGGTGCTGAAGAACATGATCACCACCATCACCATCATCACCATCACCATGGCCATGATGCAGATGAAGTATTTGATTCTATCGGTATTGAAACAATCAATACATATACAGAAGAAGAGATCCAGGAAGCACTGTCTCATCTTGGTGAAAACATCATCCGTGCAAAGGGAATTGTTCCTACTGCAGATGGCTGGCTGTTTTTTGACTATGTGCCAGGAGATGTGGATATCCGCAAGGGATCCGCTGCTTATACCGGCCTGATTACAGTCATCGGTGAAAAGGTTGATGTTGAAGAAATCAAGACACTCTTTAAGGTGAACTGATATGGCAGCACCTGTCTATCTGTTTACCGGATTTCTGGATTCCGGCAAAACCACGTTAATCAAAGATACATTAAATGATCCTTCCTTTATGGATGAAGGATCCCGTACATTATTACTCTGCTTCGAACAGGGAGAAACTGAATATGGCGAAACCTTCCTGGAAGAAAAGAATACCTTTGTGGAATACTTTGATAATCCTGAAGATTTTACAGCTGAAAAGATTCATGAACTGGATACCATTTACCATCCGGATCAGGTATTCATTGAATGGAATGGTACAGTAGCCATTCCGGATCTGCTGTTATCCGATATGCCGGACTACTGGCCATTGGTACAGATACTGACTACCGTAGATGCATCCACATTTGAAATGTATATGGGACCATTACGTTCCATGATGTTCGAACAGCTCCGTTACAGTGACACGATCATCTGTAACAGATGTGATGAAAATACTTCTGCATCCTTATTACGTGGTAATATCAAAGCCATCAACCGCAGGGGTCAGATCTACTATGAAGGATATTTTGGACAGCCTGCCATTATGAAGGACAATGGTCTTCCATTCAACATTGATGATCCGATTCTGGATATCAAAGATGAAGACTATGGCCTGTGGTATATGGATGCTTCTGAAAACCCTCAGAAATATGCAGGTAAGGAAGTCATTCTGCGTGGCTTCTATGCAGAACAGCTTCCTGGCTATAAACAGACGATGATCCTTGGCAGACGTGCACTTGTATGTTGTGAAGCCGATACTTCTCTATGTGGCATCACAGTAACAGGAGTCAAGATCTGGGAGCTTGAAATCGGCGACTGGGTTGAAGTACAGGGTGTTCTAAAACCTGTCCCAATTGAAGGCGGTGGAGAAACAGTTGTCCTCTATGCCAACAGAATTGCCCGCTATCCAAAACCGGAAGAAGAATTTGTTACATTCTCCTGATGAATATGAATAAGCTGATGAAGAAGCTCAATATTGTGAGTATATCTTGATCAGCTTTTCTTTTTCTTCTAACGGTTCATTCAGCCTGGTTATTTCAATGAAATTCGGCTATTATTATTGTTAGCCGAATTTCATTGAATTCAGAGATTTTCCATACTTTGTAACGACATGCAAAAAGTTCAATCAGGATATCCTCCTTTGCTGTACGCCATCAGCCATTCTGTTTTTCAATTCCTTTTTACACCCATTTCCCATTTTCTTAATAAAAAACACATTTTTGTACCATCTTTTCTTCAGAAAGCTATGATATAGTATTGCGTGTTATGAAGAATGAAAAGAGTTTATTTCAACGCCTGAAGGAGATTTTCTCCTTGAAAAGGCTTGTATGGTTTACATTGATTTCAGGACTGTTCCTTGTTTTCTATACACCACATCTCAAGTTTGAAGTAGATGTGGTCAGCGTCGGGGAAGGAGATATTGTACTTGCAAACTATAACACCGACCGCGGCGAGGAAATCTTCGAAACATATAACTACTCCGGGCATAAGACATGGTATAACGTCTACGAAGGTGATGAATATATCTGCATTGATACACTGCCGATTGTCACTAACTCTCTGCAGCTGAAACTGCAGAACGTTGACCACCTGACAGCCAACAGCATTACCATTTCCTTCGGCCCGTTTGAACTAAAGAAATATACTGCTGAAAACCTGACAGAAAACATTGCAGGATCGGAAGGACTCGATATCACATTGGAAGATGGTGTCATTCATATGACAGCCATGGAATCTACCGGATGGATTACATTTGACACGGAAGAATACATGTCTCACATAACGATCTTTAGTGTCTACCTGCTCGTCCTTGCCATGGCATGGCTGATGACTGTTGTTGTGGATAAGACAATTGATCATATCAACCGTATTCCTTTGAATGAAGTCATGCTTCTGAGTGGTCCGTGCTGGATCTTCTTCATGTCTGAAGCAGTACTTGGTAATATTTTCTATATCAATCTGGATAAGAGACTTCTGAATGTTGCAATTCTGATTGTCCTGTACAAGCTTCTGCATCTGATCTTCAGAAGAAAACCGGTCGGTTTTGCGATCTCCAGCTTCGGGGTTGTCATCTATGCCATTGTCAGTACATTCGTTGTCCGTTTCAGAAACAGACCGATTGAACCATGGGACTTCTCAGCCCTTTCCACCGCAATGGATGTTGCATCCAACTATGATATTTCCATCAACTACATGATGATCACAGCTCTGTTTGTATGTTTCGTTTTGTATATGATCATGCGCAGATGTCCACGTCATGTCACAAAGATCAACAAGTACTATACGGTATATCCAATACTTGTACTGATTCTTGCGATCTTCTTCAACAGTATCGGTTCCTATTATTTGTGGGATATCCGCCTGTTGAACACATTCCAGACCGAAGGAACTCTGCTTTCCTTTACCGGTCTTGTACGTCAGTTCATCAATGATCAGCCAAAAGAACCGGAAGGATATTCCAAGGATGCACTGGAAGATATCAGAAACGAAATGACACTGCTTAATGAAGCAGATGTCAAAGATGAAAATGCTGTTGTACCAACCAACATCATCATGGTCATGAATGAGTCGTTCTCTGATCTATCCGTAGGTGGAACAGAGTATGCAGCCAACATGACACCATACTTTGATTCCCTGGAAAATACGATCCGTGGAAATCTGTATGTATCGGTAAGAGGTGGAGGTACATGTAACAGTGAATATGAAACACTGACGGGTAATACAACTGCCTTCTTCTCTGCTGGCGTCTATCCTTATAACCAGTATATGAACAGAGATGTTCCATCTCTTGTTTCCTATATGAACGAATACGGATATGCAACAACGGGCATGCATCTTGGTAAAGATACAAACTGGAACCGCCGTGCCGCATATCAGAAACTTGCATTTGGAAATACAATCTTTGCGGAAACATTTGATGGACTTGAAACAATCCATGGCTACCCGACGGATGCCCAGGATTTTAAAAAACTAATTGAAGATTATGAATCAAAACAGGGACAGAAACAGTTCATGTTCAATGTTACCTATCAGAATCATGGCAGCTATGTGGATGCGCCTGACCTTGTCAAAACAGTAGACCTGGATGGTGGAACTGATGCCTACAACAATGCAGAAAACTACCTCTCCCTGATCAAGCTGACAGATGAAGCCTTCAAGGATCTGATTGAATACTTCTCCAACGTATCCGAACCGACCATGATCATCATGTTCGGTGATCATCAGCCTTCTCTTGGAACAACCAGCAATGCACTGTTCTTCCCGAGCACAGGTACACCGGAAGCTGATATCACACAGTACATCACACCATTCCTGATCTGGGCAAACTATGATATTCCAGATCAGACAATTGATAAGATATCTGCCAACTATCTCTCTTCACTGATTGTACATACCGCAAACATGGAAATGACACCATATATGCGGTTCCTGTATGAACTGATGAAAGAATATCCGGTTATATCACAGTATGGCTGCTATGACAAAAACGGCAAATTCTATGAATCCTTCAATGACATTGACGATGATCTGGTCAATCAGTACCGCATGCTGCAGTACAATAACGTATTTGATTCATCCCGCATGGAAGAACTGTTCTGGCCGCTTGGATATGATAATTCACCAGAGAAAGATTCAGAATAAATCACGTTATCACAAATATCAAAACCGGTTCATCTACGTGGACCGGTTTTTTTCCTGAAATATTATCAGAAGAAGTGAAATCAACATATAATACCAGTCAGAATGACACGACAGCATACATTTTCTATTCGTATTTTTTCTTTCAGATTATGATCTGATATTCGGTTTCTCTTAACACCTTCTTAAGAATTTTCCCCGTTGACACCATAACATATTGATATCATAATGATATCAGTCGAGGTAATAAAATATGTTGGAAATCAACGGTCTATCAAAATCCTATGGCAGCCATAAGGCTGTAGATAACCTGAGCATGCGTATCGCCAATGGCGAAATTCATGGCTTTATCGGTCATAACGGCGCAGGTAAGACAACGACACTGCGTTCTATTGCCGGCATCATGCAGTTTGAAGAAGGCACGATTACGATTGATGGGCATTCCATCAAAGAGGAGCCACTTGCATGTAAAAAGATCATGGCCTACATTCCTGATAATCCGGATCTGTATGAATTCATGAGCGGCATTCAGTATCTGAACTTCATTGCGGATATCTTTGGTGTCGATGTTTCTACAAGAGATGAAAGAATTCATCGATACACGGATCTTTTCGAAATCACAAATGTCCTGGATGATGCAATTTCTTCCTACTCCCATGGTATGAAACAGAAACTGGCAATCGTCTCCGCATGGATCCATGAACCGAAGCTGATTCTGATGGATGAGCCGTTCGTCGGTCTGGATCCAAAGGCATCCCACATTCTGAAACAGATGATGCGTGAGTTCTGTGATCAGGGCAATGCCATTCTGTTTTCCACACACGTATTGGAAGTGGCTGAAAAACTGTGTGACCGAGTTGCGATCATCAAGGATGGAAAACTGATCCGCAGTGGCACGATGGAAGACGTCAAGGGAGACAGTTCTCTGGAATCCGTATTCCTGGAACTGGAAGACTGATATGCTGAAACTATTGTTGAGAAAACAGTTCATGGAATTCTTCCGCGGAATCTTCCATGACGCAAATAAAAACAGAAAGCGTTCAACCGCCGGCATTATCGGGTATGCACTGCTGTATATACTTCTCGAACTTGTAATGATCGGTATGTTTGGAACTCTTGCATGGATGATGTGCGATACCATGGTAGTTCTGGATCTTGACTGGTTCTACTTTACATCCATGACGCTTGTCGCCATCACATTCGGAACATTTGGAAGTCTGTTCAATTCCTATTCCACATTGTATCTGGCAAAGGACAACGATCTGCTTCTTTCGATGCCGATCCCGTCTTCTGATATTATCCTTTCAAGACTCCTTGGCACATATCTGCTTGGACTCATGTACTCAGGTACGATCATGCTGCCGACAGTTGTTGTCTATTGGGCAACGGCTGGGCTGAACTTTGCCTCATTGATCGGATGTATTGTTCTGATCTTCAACGTTTCTGTGATCGTACTTGTGCTTTCTGCACTGCTCGGTTGGGCTGTTGCGAAAATCAGTCTGCACATCAAAAACAGAAACATCGTTCTGACAGTTCTGCAGCTTGCATTCCTTGGTATCTACATGGTCGTTTATACTAACCTTCAGAACATCATGAAGGGGTTCCTGGAAAGAGCTGTTCTGTTTGGTCTGTTCATTAAAGAATCCGTTTATCCACTGTATCTGATCGGTATCATTGGTACAGGAAACCCTGTTGTCATCCTGGTATCCCTTGTAGTAACCGTTGTTCTGGCATATGGCGTATATGCATTACTGAACCGATCTTTCCTCAATGATGTTACCGCAACCCCAAAGACGGAACGGAAGAAATACAGACACAGAAAACTGCAGAGAAACGGTGCCTTTACAGCCCTTGTCAAAAAGGAATTTGCCCACTTCATATCTTCCCCTGCCTACATCATCAACTGTGGTCTGGGAACATGCTTCATGGCAGTAGCGTTTGTATTCCTACTGATCAAACGCAATGATCTTGTGACCATGGCAGTCACACTTGATGAGATGATTCCAGGTGTCATGGCTGTAGCTGCGGCATGTGGTACCAGTGCTCTTGCCTGTATGAATGACTCTGCAGCACCTTCTGTTTCTCTGGAAGGACAGAGTCTGTGGATCGTCAAATCCCTTCCGGTATCACCATTACAGGTACTGCTTTCCAAAGCTGCATTACAGATACTGATCACAGCACCATTTGTACTGCTGATCTCAGCTGCACTGGTAGTCATTCTTCCACTGCAGATCATCGATAAGTTCTTCGTCATCTTCCTGCCATTGCTTGTCACAGTTCTGTTTGCTATGTTTGGACTGATGATGTCCATACTGATGCCAAACCTTCACTGGACAAACGAAATTGTTCCAATCAAGCAGAGCATGGCAGTCGTCATTGCATTATTCGGAAATATGCTGTATGTCATGGGAATGATCTTTTCCTACTTCCCGCTGGCTGAAACCTGGACATCCTATGCTTATCTGACGATGGTCACAGTCATCTCATTGATTCTGACAGTTTCCATTCTCTTCTATATCCTGAAATGTGCACCACGCAGATTTGAAAATCTCTGATCCAAGCCACCTGACAGGGTGGCTTTTTCATAACAAAAAGCCATGCATATATGCACAGCCTTCATTCTCAGATATACTGTCTTACAAATTTTTCCTCATCCGTGTAGGCACGCCATTCCTTACCTGGATCATCATTTTTGATGAAATCCGTCCAGTTACGGATCATTGTATAGCTGATGGAATAGTCTCTGCGTTCCATCTTACGCCAGCATCTGGACAGTGTTCCAAATACATACCAGAGATCTGATGAATGGAATGCACCACGATCATCTCCAGGAAGCTTTCTTGTAAAGGCATAGACATAAACCGGTTTTGAAGAATGTTGATTCCTTGCTTCAGCAAGCTTTGTTACACCTTCAAAGATCATGGATTTCCGCCATGCACCATCTTCTACGGAAAGATCATTGCCTGTGACACCGATCATCATCGGAACATCGGCACATCTGCCCTCCTTGACAGCATCAGAGATATTTTCACACAGAATATGATCATCTACAACAGGGCCAAATGTCAGACCTTCCTTCTTTTCATATAAAGCAGGCAGGATTTCCACAAGTTTCTGTGCAGGCAGTCTGCGCATATCCGCCACTGTTTTGATTTTGCTTAATACACGGATGTCAGACCCTGTCTGCAGTGCCTGTTTCATCGTTCTTGTATGAATCAGATCCGTATCAATGCCTGCTGCTGAGTGCATGATGGCACTGTGGATCAGACCGGAAGATAATGGAGAAGCCAGCAGTGTCTGTACACTGATTGCACCTGCACTCTGTCCCATCACTGTAATTCTTGATTCATCACCACCGAAACTTCTGATATTTCTGTACACCCACTGCAATGCGGCAATCTGGTCCATAATGCCGTAATTCCCTGTTGAGCGGTTTGGATTTTCCTTACGTAAAGCCTCATCCGCATAAAAGCCGAATACACCGACACGATACTGCACTGCCACAAAAATTACACCACTTGCCGCAAACTGTTCACCATCAAATTCCATTTCACTGCCGAATCCATGATCAAATGCACCACCATGGATCCAGAAGGCAACCGGATACCTGCCTGGTCTGGCCGGAGCCCAGATATTCAGATACAGGCAGTCTTCGCTCTGTTTCGGTAACGGATATTTCGGATCTCCATAGAATTCCTTTCCCCAGAAAGGATCCTTTGACATATCCATCTGAGGACACATCGGCGGGAACTGCAGTGCATCCTTAACCCCATCCCAGTGTTTCTTTGCCACAGGGGCACGAAAACGGTTTTCATTTACAGGTGGTTCTGCGTATGGCACACCTTTGAAGATCAGACACTCTCTTTTCTTTTCACCACGCAGAATACCTTCTTCAACACGAATTTCTACTGTATCCATTGTTTTCATCTCCATTCATTTCTGTTTTGTTACAAAATCAGAAAATGAATTACTCATCAGATCCAGCATCATCTGTTTCATATCATCCACCGAATATTTTGTAGAACCAGCAAAGGTTCTGATATGAAATGCCAACGCTTCTGCATAATAAGCAGCAAGTGTTCTGTTATCATATTTGCTCAGATAGTCAGGTCGTCTGAATCTGCCGAGATAATCCAGAAGCATGATCGTCATATTATCACGAATCATGTCTTCAAATGCGTTCTGTCCCGTAACCTGATAAGCAGCCTTATAGAAGGATCGATAATGGTCAACCGTTTTGAGAATCACCGTAAAGATCATACCGAAATCACCTTTCTGTACATACTCTTTTGTCCCTTCAATCAGATCGTGATACACAATCCAGTTCAGACAGTCATACTTATCATCAAAATAATTATAGAACGTTGCGCGGATAACGCCAGTCTCATCGCATATTTTCTTGATTGTAATCTTTTCAAACAGATTGCGTGTCATCAGTTCTCGCAGACTTCCTGACAAGGCAATCTTCATGACACTTTTATGATATTCCATACTGATTACCTCAACGCCAATGCAAGAAAGCCAAGATATAAAGCGAAAATAATAATCATGATACCACCGATCATCCCGATGATCCTCTGATGTCCTGCTCCTACGGAATACCCGACACGTAATGAAACAAGAACCGTAAAGAATGAAGCCGCAGCCAGATTTGCACCGGAAAACAGATATGGAAGACCATATAATGCAATACATGCCCCCACAACAAAAGTATCAATATTTGTCATGACTGTCATTTTCATCAATGTCGGCACACAGAACTCACGGTCCGCCTTTTCTTCCACAGATTCTCTGGAAAATGCTTTTGTTATGATGAATACCCCGATGCACAGTACTGCAGCCACCGCAATGAATGACTGCATTTTAACTGTAAATGCATACGGATCAACTACCTTTGCAATCCCAAATCCCAAAGAAAAGATCAAAAAAGATACAACCGTATAGATCAGTGCATATCCAATTGTCTTTTTATAGGAGAGATCCGTCAGCTGTGCTCCCTTGTTCAGCATGGCAATTGCTGAATCAAGCGAAAGTCCGAATAATATAAAAAATGCCCATAACATACATAAACCCTTCTTTCCGTTATACACATGTATTGTATACATACCTTTCTTTTCTGAACATATACAAAGAAATCAATTTGTTAAAGTCACGAAAAAAGCCTGCTGGCACAGACTTTTTTCTAAATGATTCTATAGGGAAAGAATAACATTTATGTCTTTCGACACTTATACTATACTTCCGATTTGTGTCATTTCATTGTGTGATTTGTGAAAAAGACGTGAAATCATGTAAGCACTTTCAATCCGAGGATTTTCGCACATGCGATCGCCTGTTCACTGTTGACAATAGCACCTTTCAGATCTTCTGAAGTCACCGCAAATCCATCGATTTCAGAGGTCGAAAAATCGATATCTTTGAGTGGTGTATGTGCAAATTCACAGCCGGAAAAATCGCAGCGGCTGACTTCAACATGATTGAATGAAGTCATGGAAACTGACCCTTCGCACAAAAGAGTTCTTTCCAGCCTTGCATCTTTCCATTTTGTACCATTGAAATTGACATAAGCGCACTGGCAGTTATGAAGAACAGTATCAGTAAAGGATGAGGAAGAAGCATCTGTCCCCATCATTCTGCATGTATCAAATGTAACTCTTCGAAATACGCACTCTGAAAAATCACAATTGGAAAGGTCGCAGCGTTCAAAGACAACATCCTGAAAAAGACACCCCTTCATGTTACCTTTAAATGAAACTCCTTTGAACATGCATTCGTAAAAATTCGTCGAAGAAAAATCATCCGAAACAAGTCCGGACGTATAGACTGTATTGTAGACTTTACTTTGAATATCCTTAAGATCTCCCTGAATCAGAGCAGAAGAAAACGATGGTTCATGTATGGTATGCTTCATGGCTGCATCCTGTTATCTGGTTTCGCTGACATCACTTGTCAGCATGACAAAGATACCAAAACCCATAATAACGATACCAATGACTCTGGTGAAGATATTCAGTCCTGGCTGTATGAACATGATCAACATGGCAACTGCAAGCAGACCGACTATCAGAATCTTTTTAATCATAGATAAAATGCCTCCGATATCAATACCTATATTATAAGGAATTCTCACCACATGTCACCATGGAAATGAGAAACCGTATACAATTTCGAAAAAACGAAAATAAAAGATCCTCCACACAGGAGGACCTTTCACAAGAGAGTGTAAATCTTAAGTTGTTACGCGAAGATGTTATGATCAGGAAACAGTCCAAGGAACTGGAATGAGTGGTGTGTATCCACCAGTCCAGATACCGAACATAGCACCTACGATGCCGAGAACAAGGATCAGTCCAATACACTTAACAGGAGTCCAGCCCTTCTTCTTGATTAAGAAGTACATAAGCAGTGTCAGTAAGAGTGGGAGGAGGCAAGGCAGGATCATATCCAGATAGCTCTGGATAACGATTGGTTTTTCACCGTTAGCGATTGTGATACCAAGTTTTGTTCCACCGCCATAGTTAGCGATCAGAGCACCGACAACGAATACACCTAATACAGAAGCTGCATGTGTGAATTCCTGAGCATATTCAGTCATCATGGATACAGCCTTCATACCAAGGTTGTAGGAAGCATACATCAGACCATAACGGAGTGCCATTTCACATCCGAACAGGATGATGAAGTATAAGATTGGTCCCATAATCGAGCCGCCGATAGCCATATTAGCTGTCAGACCAGCTGTAATAGGAACAAGTGTATACCAGAACAGAGCGTCACCGATACCACCAAGAGGTGCGGCAACGGAAATTCTTACGGAACGGATTGTCTGAACATCAGACTTCAGCTGTTCCATGGAGAGGACGATACCCATAACGAATGTAACGGCGAATGGATGAGTGTTGATGAAGTCCATGTTGTGAGTCATGGATGTAGCGAGGTCCTGCTTGTTTGTGTGAACTTCTTCAAGACCTGGTAACATAGCCCATAACCAGCCTGCGGACTGCATTCTTTCATAGTTGAAGGAAGCCTGGAGCATTGTAGAACGCCAGATCATCTTTGTCAGAGTACCTTTGGATACTCGTGGAGCCGGCTTTGTATCTACATATCTTAATTCCTGATTAGATGCCATCTGAGAAACCTCCTTCTTCGATCTTCTTCTTCATGCCATTGACACGGAAGTCGTTCAGAGCGATAGCGACACCGATGAATGCAACAAGAAGCAGTGTAGCAGCGGAAATAGTGTCGATATTACCAATAACAAGTGCGCATACGAAACCTGCAAGCAGATATCCCCACATGTCGTTTGCGAGCATAATCTTCAGCAGAATAGCGAAACCTACGAAACGCATCATTCCACCGGCAGCGGATAAGCCACCCATGAACCAGGAGGCGTTCTTAGACAGAGATTCGAGAGCTGGGCTCAGTGCGATACCACCGACATAAGCAACGACAGCGATGACTGCAAACAGAGAGCCGAGGATCAGACAGGAAATAACGTTAACCTGTGTGATACCAGCTGGGTTACCTTCTTCAGCAGCCTTATCTGCCTTAGCCATAAGACCGGACATGACTGTGAATGTTAATGTTACAACGTACTGACCGAATGTAGCGAAGATCATGCATGCACCAAGTGCTGCGTTGATGTCCATCTTTGCCTTAACAGCAAAGATCATAGCGACTACGGAACCAAGTACGGCATTCGGAGGCTGAGCGCCACCGACTGGCATGTTACCAATCATCATTAACTCGTATGTACCACCGATGACAAGTCCTGTCTGAACATCACCAAGGATGAGACCGATAATAGGACAAGCAACGATAGGACGATAAGCGATTTCTGTTAATGAGAACTGGTCGATAGCAAAGATAAATGTTACGATTGCTAACAGAACAATCTCAATAATATTCATAATGTTTTAATGATTCTCCAATTCTATCATCCAAATAATTTATTTACGTCTTCTGCAGCGATGTCTGGAACTCTACGAATTTCAAGTTCTACCCCTAATTCCTGAAGTTTCTTGAAAGCAGCAACATCGTCGTCATCTACAGCAACGCTGGTAGCAACCTGACGCTTGCCTTCAGACATGTGCATGTTACCGATGTTGACCTTCTTGATCGGTACACCACCTTCAACAAGTTTCAGTACATCCTGAGGAGTTTCGCAAATGATGGCAATCATCTGCTTTGGGCTGGCCTTGCCAATGATCTGGATTGTCTTCTCGATAGAGAAGAAACGTGTCTGTGCATAACCTGGAGCTGCCATGTTCATCAGACCCTGACGAAGCTTGTCAGTAGATGCTGCGTCGTTAGCAACCAGCAACAGGTTTGCGCCGACAGATCCACACCACTGTGTAGCGACCTGTCCATGAATCAGACGGTTGTCAATTCTTGTTAATACAATGTTAGGCATAATTTTTTAATTCCACTCTCTTTCTAAAAGGAAATTTTTCGCTTCCCTTCATGTATTATTATATTTATTTCGTTTCATATGGATTTGCATTTATTGTTTCTCAATTTACCATTTTTAAAAAATACACAAAGAAAGCGTTTTATTTTGATTCACTTTTGCATTTTTTGGCGTATAACCCTATAATTTAAGCAAAGAGGAGACATATGTTCAGTAAAACATCAAGCGTAGAATTCCTGAAATATGGTGAGGTTTTTTCCACCTCAACCTATAATGGACCGCATAAGGGATACAATTATATCCTGACAGTTCAGAATGAAAAACTGATCTATTTCTTTCAGTCGGATGTGGACGTCTACATCCAGGCGGCTGAAGGAATTACGGCTTTAATCGTTACAGATGACCTGGAATCAGCACATTTTGACGAATTTGTTGTACACCGTGTTGTCAAAATTAACAAAGGTGTCTATTTCAACTTCATTCCACTTGGTGAAAGTTCCAAGGTGGAACTGGCATTTCTGCCAAACACACACATCAATACCATTTTCTACAAAGGAGAATACCAGCACCAGAGAATCAAGCCAACTGTCCGCGTCAATGAACTGGTCGCCTATTTCTATAATGTGCGTGGATCCAATTATTTCTTCCCTGGAGAATCCGATGCACACTGGGAGTTTACCTTTGTCGATAATGGTAAACTTTCCACTACCGTAGAAGATCAGACATATGATATGGTCAGCAATCAGCTGATGATCTATGCACCCAATCAGTTCCATGATCAGAAGACATACGAAGAGGCAACTTCCTATCTGACAGTCATTGTGGATCTTTCCATCAGTGACGCAGATCGGGATATCATCACAAACCGTGTCTTTGATCTGGATCGTGATTCCAAACAGGTGCTGGAAACATTCCTGAAAACAGGCAGTGAAATCACTGCTGTGGATTATGATAAAATGATGCTTGCGATTGAAAAGATTGTCATCAATCTGCTTTCCCAGCAGACCCGCCCAATGCACAAAGCCGCCAACACACCAATGCAGCAGAAGTTTGAAAACGAGCTTCTGAATGAAATCCTTCTGTATATCAACGAGAACATCTATTCTCCTTTGAATGTGGAAGACCTTTGCGATCATTTTGCCATCAGTCGCAGTTCCCTGCAGTCACTGTTCCGTAACTATGTATATACAGCACCAAAGGAATACATCAGTAACCTCAAGCTGGAGAAAAGCAAGGTACTCATTAAGGAAAGCAAGTATACCATTTCTGAAATTTCTTCCATTCTCGGCTTTTCCTCCATCCATTATTTCTCAAGGCGTTTCAAACAGAGATTCGGTATGAACCCAACTGATTACGCAAACAAATTCATCGACTGACCTGTTTGTCCGGCATTCAAAAAGTGGAAGCACCCATGTTCAGTTATGGAATCTTCCACTTTTTCTGTCAAATCAGATAGGACAGAATCACTCCTGCCACGATTACTGCAGTTTACAAAAACAGAAAAGATCCCCATATCACAGGAATCTCATCTGTTTTTTTCTTCTGTTTGCTTCAGCAATCAGATTATATCCATCAACGATATTCAACTTCAGCCCTTTTACGATGGAAAGAGCCTGCTTCATTTCCACTTCATTTTCCAGATCGGATGGATCATGTGCATCCACTCCAGGTATGACAATGCATTTCCGTTTTGCTGCTTCATGAAAGAACATTCTGACCGGATATGGATAACGCATTCCATCGGAATATTCCATCTTTCCAAACCGAATACCACCACTGTTCAGTTCCAATGGAACATTGTATTCCGCAGCAATCTCTGCAATCCTTGCGCATGCCTGCCTTGCGGAGCCATCCAGTTTCGGATAAGCCCACAGGAATACATCCGGATGAGCAATGCAGTCGCACAGCCCATGTGAACATGCATATTCGATGTGATCAATATAATAGCCAAGTCCGTTTTCATCAAAGATCTGATAGGAACTCATGCCTTTATATTCAATCTGATGCTGGCCAAGGATGACATATTCCATTTCCTTTCTGTAACGGATCATATCTTCAACCTGGTTGTCATAATGATCCACTTCAATTCCAAGATGGATTTCAATTTCATCCTTATACTTCTTTTTCAGGCCAAGGATGGATCTTCTGTAATCTTCCAGTTGGCTGTAGTCCATACGCTCTTCAGGAAATGATTCCCGAAATGGAGCATTGTCAGAAAATCCAAGCACTTCAATACCTGCCCTGATGGCAGCCTTTACATAATCCTCATCGGTTCCGCTGGCATGACCACAGCGGAATGTATGTGTATTCCAGTTCGCCTTCATTGCTGACAATTCTATCATTGCAACAGAAAGCAGGCTTTGTCATAATTGATATATGCTTTGACATTAAGCGCTTACATCGTGCAAATACAGCCACTTTTATAGCTTTCTGCTTATCTTTTCAAGTTGTGGAAAACATTTTCGACAAATGATCCTGTTATTTCTCCGTTTTTCGGTTGAGACGTTCACTCATCTCAGGCATCAAAACCTTCAGACCTGACTGCTCCCACAGGCAAGCCTGTGGGGTTCTGATTACCAAGTGTAGCTTGTA
>JAEDEK010000163.1 GCA_016293365.1 Bulleidia sp.
ATGATCCTCAGATCATTCTCTTCAAGCCTGGCAATTCATTGCCGGGCAGTTGACCAATGATGATCAGATGAAGATATACTTGAGTACAAACAGTACTGCCAGTACATACATGAGTGGAGATACTTCCTTTGCCTTTCCGTTGAATGCCTTGAGGATGACATATGTGACAACACCGAAAGCAATACCATCAGAGATGCTGTAGGCAAGGCCCATCATGAAGATACACATGAAGCATGGTACAGCAGAAGTCATATCATTCCAGTCAATGTCACCAACCTGCTGAATCATCAGGAATCCTACAACGATTAATGCAGGAGCTGTAGCGAAGGATGGTACTGTCAGGAATAATGGTGACAGGAACAGGGAAGCAAGGAACAGTACACCGACTGTTACGGATGTAAGACCTGTTCTTCCTCCTTCCGCAATACCGGAAGAGGATTCAACAAATGTTGTGATTGTGGATGTACCAAGGCAGGCACCAAGAGTTGTACCGATTGCATCAGCAAGCAGAACACCCTTGATCTGAGGCAGCTTGCCTTCTTCATCAAGCATGTTTGCCTTGGAAGCACAGCCGATGACAGTTCCAAGTGTATCGAAGACATCGACAAACAGGAAAGCGAACATCATGACGATAAAGTCAAGGAAGTGCTGTGTGATAAAGCCGAAGTCAAACTTCAGGAATGTGGAGGAGATGGACTGCGGCATGGAAACGATCGCAGTTGGAATCACGGAAAAGTAGGATGTGTTATCCGGTACATAGATTCCTGCCAGCTGGCATACGACACCAAGACCCCATGTGATCAGAATGCCATACAGCATGTAACCCTTGATTCCCTTAATCAGCATGTAAACTGTGATCAGTACACCGATTAATGTCAGAAGGGCACAGATGCCTGCTGTAGAGAATGTGCCAGACTTGAGTGCAGAAGAGAAGGAGAACAGGGAGACAAGTGTAGAGCTGTCTACGATGATTCCTGCATTCTGCAGACCGATGAATGTGATGAAGAAGCCGATACCGACAGATACAGCGATCTTCAGCTGTTTTGGAATGGAGTTGAAGATGGCTTCACGTACATTAGTAACAGACATGCCAATGAAGATGAGACCTTCAATGAATACAGCTGTTAAGGCAACATGCCAGTCATAGCCCATTGCACCACAGATTGTGTATGCAAAGTAAGCATTCAGACCAAGACCGGCAGATAATGCAAATGGTGTGTTGGAGAATGCAGCCATGGCGAAACATGCAATGGCAGAAGCTACTGCTGTAGCTGTAAGGATTGCACCTGGTTCCATACCGGATGCGCTCAGGATTGCCGGGTTCAAAGCCAGGATATATACCATGGTCATGAATGTTGTAAGGCCGGCCATCAGTTCTGTACGGACGTTTGTACCCCGTTCAGAGAGCTTGAAAAGCTTTTCTAACATATATTTCTAATACCCCTTTATGCCGATGGAAAACGATTCCACAGGCCGACGACCATTATAGCAGAGTTTTTCAATAAGACATCCGTTATTTCTGATGTAAGGGCTTTTATTGTGTTTTTATGGTACATAAAAAGGGAATTCAGTCTGTATGAATTCCCCTGCAGGTTCAGAAAACGGATGTACCAGGACTTGGCTTTGTTCCTGTTTCCGGTTTTGGTTTTTCTGCTTCAGCGGTTTTGAGTGTAACTCTTTCAGCGGATCTGCTGTATTTTTCTGGAATGACTCCATTCAGTACTTCAACGATGTACTTTTCAAGCAGCTCAACATCAACCATGCCGTTGTTTACAACAACAGTTCCTTCTTTGACCATTGTGAATCCATCACCCTGTGAAAGCAGGAAGAACGACTGTGAAGCAACGGTATATTCGCGGTTCAGATCAATCGGCTCATATTTACCATTGGCATTGAGAACCTTGATATTGGATACTCTTCTGGAAGCACCTTCTTTCATGGAAATATAATTCTTTTTGTCATCTGTCAGACATGGAGTTTCAACAGATGGATCCATGGTATATGTAAGTCCGGACACATGCATGAAACCACCATTTTCTTCCGGATAACTGCGGACTGAGAATTCCAGGATATCGGCGATTGTCTGTCCCTTCAGTTTCAGGACAACGACTTCATTTCCAAACGGGAACACACTGAAGATGTCATTATATGTGATTTCTCCAGCCTTGATTCCGGCACGGATACCACCGCCGTTCATCAGACCGATGTCGGCACCGGTTACAATGCGGTATGCATCGGAGCAGAGATCGCCAAGGTTGGTTTCCGTTGTACGGATGATTCGTTTTCCTTCCGCATTGTTGATGATAAGATCATATGTGCTTTCCGCAACTTTAATATCACCGAGTGTCTTATATTCTGCCTTCATTTCAGCAGCCTTTGTCGCTACATCATTTTCAATGACTTCTTCGGCGTTGAATGGAAGAAGCTCTGTTTTGATGGTGCGATCAGCCTTGATCGTCAGTTTTCCGATATTGGCAAACTTTGTTCCAGTGGAACTGACAGTGACAGGATCGCCGTTTCTGTCGTAGATGACAGTACCTGGATCCACGGTATGGGAATGACCATCCAGTACAACATCAAATCCATCGGTGTTGTTGACAAGTTTGTAAACGCCATATGGATCGGTTGGATCATCTTCACCAAGATGTGTCAGACCGATGATGAAATCCGGATCTTTAGCTTTTGCCTGGTTAATGGCAGCCTGTACAGTTGTGTATAGATCATCTTCATGGAACGTATAAATGTAATTACCATCCGCATCCTTGAACTGATCTGGTGAAGAAGTAGAAAGGGTGTATGGTGTTGTAACACCGATATAGGCGATCTTTGTACCACCGTAATCCTTGATGACATATGGTGCAAATGGATCTGTGCCATCCTTTTTCTCAAAGTTTGCACAGGTGACAGTTGCACTCAGTGCATCGGTGAGCTCTTTCAGACGAGCAAGCTTGTAATCGAATTCATGATTTCCAAGGGTGAGGGCATCATAGCCGACAAGATTCATCAGTTCGATGATATAGCCGCCTTTGGAAAATGAGCCAAGGCTGCCACCTTGAACGAAGTCGCCGCTGGATACGACACCAACATATGCAGATGCAGAATATTCATCCTTGAGTGCTTTGAGTTTGGCATAACCGTCCACGTTGCAGTGAACATCATTTTCGTACAGAATGATGACATCACTGTCAGAAGGCAGCGGTTCTGCTCTGACTGGTGACCATACAAACAGCATCGCCAGGATGGTCAGAAACGATATGATTTTCTTTTTCATAAATGAATAGATCCTTTCTGCAGAAATCATAACATCAGATCATATATGGAATTGTATCTGTATGTATAATAAAGAGGATAAATCGATGAAAAACAGCGAAAATGAAAACGCTTGCAGAAAAAGAAAGATGTAAGCGCAGTGAA
>JAEDEK010000021.1 GCA_016293365.1 Bulleidia sp.
ATCAGTGGAGCTAAGGAGGATCGAACTCCTGACCCCCTGCTTGCAAAGCAGGTGCTCTCCCAGCTGAGCTATAACCCCAAGTGCTTAGTTAGTATAGCACTTATTATTTCATTTGAAAAGAGATTTCGTACTCATTTTTTTCAAAATCAAGATTCATGATCGCACCATTGATCATTGCCATGGTTGGAGGCATGTGCCCAAGGTCTGCATTGTACAGTACAGGGATATCGGAGAAGGCCCGTTCAATGGCTTCTTCATAGCTCATGCCTGTTTCAGAAGATGGAATAGCAGTACGGCTGATGATGACTGCCTTTGTATGCTCAAACCATCCGGCGTAACGGAACTGCAGGAATGTTCGATACAGGCATTCTGCACTCAGGCAGAAATTATCAAAATACCAGATCGTTCCATCTTCGCTGTAACGGTCAACAAACTCTTTTGCATGATCAAAGCGCGTGCCGATCAGATCTTTCAATACATCCACACATCCTCCAATGCATCTGCCTGAAGTATGGATCGCATCCACATTACTGCCGAACACCGTTTCTTCACTCATATCAAGCTCATCGGCAAACGGATCTGACACATGGTGTGTCCAGGAGTGCTGAGGGGCACATTCTCCACGGAGATAAGTTGCCTGTCCTTCCAGATATTCCGGTAATGGATCAATATCATAGCTGCCTGCATTGCAGCCATAGATGGTTGCGACATCACACATACATGTATACGGGAACAGAAGACCAGTCGGATCAGAAAGACCATATAGCCATTTTGGATGCTGTGCCATCAGATCAAAGTCAGCATATGGAATCATTTCATCCAGAAAGTCTCCACCAGCTGCACACATGATGACATCAATGTCATCATCCGCAAAAAGGGAATTCAGTTCTGCACCTCTTTGCTCGGCTGTTCCTCCACGTGGATCATTGATTCTGACATTTGCAGTTTCATATGTCTGATATCCCTGCTTGTTAAGCCAGGCAATGGAACAGTCAAAGTCTTCCAGTTTTCTGCCAACACCGGCAGATGGGGCACAGATTCCGATGATACCGCCCTCATGAATAAAAGATGGATAAATCATAATGCATACCTCTTCATGAGCTATCATAACAGAACAGCTTTGTCTTTTCCAATGGGAAAGGAATGCTTTCCCATTGTCAGTTCACACAGAATTCAGAAACAGGATGTACTATAATCAGTATATGAGATTTACAGAAAAGATTCTTGTGGCACTGCTTTCCTTCAGTCTTTCTGCAGGTTGTGCTACGCAGATGGAAAAATCAGTGAAAGATGGCATCTATTCTGGTGCCAGTCAGGGATATGGTGGAACGGTAGAAGTCAATATCACCATTGCAGACCAGAAGATTACAGCAGTGAATGTATCAGCTCCATATGAATCACAGGTAGTTGCTTCTTCCGCGGTGAAATTGATTCCGGAAGCAATCGTTTCTTCTCAGTCCACGGTAATTGACGCTTCCTCTGGTGCAACCATTACTTCAGATGCGATCTGCGCAGCTGTGGAAGATGCATTACAGAAGGCAGATGCGGATATGGATCAGTGGAAAGATGGGGAACCTGTATCCATCCGTAATCCCAAAAAGGATATCACAACTGATGTTGTTGTGGTCGGTGGTGGTACAGCCGGTCTTTCTGCAGCGTTGCGTCTGCGTCAGATGGGTATTGATACAACAGTGATCGAAAAGGATGATGCCTGTGGTGGTGTTATGAAAGATCTCGTTTCTGCTGTACAGATCGTATCTTCCAGAACAAAGGCAGAGAAAGAAACCAGTGAAACTGAGGATCCAGGAAACAGTGAAGAAGATCATGAGCAGAGCAGTAGGGAAGAAACAGAACCTGCGGGTACTCTCGAAGATGATCTTGCACCATATTTTGTGGAAGAAAGCGGCATGCTGGAAGTATTCATGGAACAGCTGGATGGTACTATGATCTGGCAGGAAGATGATCTTGGTATACCATTTGAAGATGAGCTGCTTGAAACAGATCCATATCATGAAGCGGTTGTGGCTCGATATGATACAAGCGCGAATACCGTCGGAGAGCTTCTGGGCAAAGAGGCAGAAGTATCAGGGGCACGACTTCTGTATTCAACTGCGGTGATCAGTGTGGAAGAAAACAGTGATGGCACAGTGGTACATGCTAAATCTGCCGATGGAACACTGTATACCGTTACATGTACATATGCAATCATCGCAACAGGAACATGGGATGATGGTGAATATATTACCATTAACAGCAAACTGAATGAAGATGATGCTCATAAGATCAGCCAGCAGAACGGTTATGAATATGTAAATGGTAATTCCATTCTGATGGCGACTGGTTATCAGCCGGATGATCATACTGTGATTGATCTTTTTGATCATCTGGATGGATTGCTGAAATATGGCGGTGTGATTGTGAACGGCGATGGAGAAAGATTTGTAGATGAAACAGCAGATCGTCAGACTGTCTCCAATGCCGTTATTTCCCAGCAGCAGGACTGTTATCTGGTGTTAAGCAGAAAAGGATATGAAACATTCCGATCACGTTTATTGAAGATGGAACTGGATGGTGAAACAAAGGATCTGATTTCATCAGATGAAGGAAAGGATATATTCTTTATTACTTCAAAGGGACAGATCAATGATGTTGTACCGGTTGGAAGAGTGATTCAGGAATATGAACAGTCTTTATCTCAGCTGAGCCTGAATGATGGATATGAAGATGCTTTCGGCAGAAATAGCTTCAAAGGGAATCTGAGCCTTGAAAACGGTATTGTACTGATCCGGCTGTCTGTTTTTTCTACAGGCAATACAGGTGGTTTATCTGTAGACAATTCCTTCCATGCGCTCCGTGCGGATGGTGCTGTATCTGAGCATGTATTTGCGGCAGGAAGTGTATGTGGTAATGTACTGAAAGAACAGGATGCACCTGGTCTGAGAACTGCCTGGGCGTTTGTGTCCGGTAAGACGGTCGCAGATGAAATTGGAAGCGTACTGGCGGAAGATCAGCTGAATAAGCTGCTGGAAAAAGAGACAGAAAAATGAAAAATGTACTGATTACAGGTGGCAGTGAAGGAATCGGATTTGCTTTTGCCTGTCATTATGCGTCTGTTGGATGGCATGTGATTCTTGCCGCAAGAAGACTGTCATTGCTGGAAAAAGCAAAGGCAGAACTCACTCATAAATACAGCTGCAGTGTGGATATATGTCCTGTGGATCTCAGCGTGATCGGGAATGGGGAGTTTCTGTACAATCGGGTGGACGGTAAGAATCTGGATGTGCTGATCAACTGTGCAGGCTATGGTCTTCAGAATCGGGCTCACCTGATTCCAGTTGAAACAGATGAAAAGATGGTCATCGTCAATGATATTGCTTTAATGACATTAAGCAAACTTTTTATCAGGGATCATCTGCCCAGACATCACGGCATGATCATCAATGTATCTTCTACCGGTGCCTTTCAGCCAGGGCCGAATATTGCTTCCTACTATGCATCCAAATCGTTTGTTCTGAGTTACTCACAGTCGTTGGATGCAGAAGTAAAATCACATGGAGTACGGGTATACTGCCTGTGTCCTGGACCTGTGGATACAGCCTTCTATCATAAAAGTGGTGGAAAGATGTCCGCATATCATATGTCTGCAGAAGATACCGTTTCCTGGTGTATGAAACATCTTGGCAGAAACTGTGTAATTGTTCCAGGAATGATCAATCAACTTCTGCGGCTTGTTCCAATAAAGATCAGAATATACTTTCTTTCAAAAATGAAGAATGTTCAATCGGATGCATGATTGAACATTTTTTTGGATCTGAAGTACAATGGATACAAAGGAAACAGTAAACATGAAAACAGTCACAATTGAAGATCTGAAACAGTTTGTATTTATCGAAAATCCGGTATATGCACCGGATGGAAAGACTCTTGCCTTTATAAAGGCAACAGCAGATGAAAAGAATAACGGATATCACAGGGATCTGTACCTTGTTAAAGATGGTAAGGTCAGGCAGTATACTTCAAAGGAAAACACCTCCTTTGTCTTATGGGATAACGAAACAGAGATGATCCTATCCCGAAAGGCGGAAAAAACTGGAACAACAGAATTGTTGAAACTGTCAGCGGATGGTGGAGAAGCAATACCATGGATGACACTGCCGTTTCCGTTAATAAAGCTTCATAAGCTGGATAATGGCAACTATGTAGCAATTGGCAGTGTCAAGGCGGATGAACCGGATGCCTGGAAGGAAAAGGAGCAGAAGAAGGTTGAAGATCAGTCTTCCTGTACCGTTGTGGATGAACTGCCATACTGGATGAATGGGGCAGGGTACATCAATCAAGACCGTAATTGTCTGTTTGTGATCCACAATGGAGAAATCGATCGGATTACAGGCATAGACATGAATGTGGATGAAACTGTCGTGGATGGAAACAGAGTCTATTATACATACAGTAAAAAAGATCCATCGATCTGCCTGTATCAGAAGCTGTACTGCTATGATGGGGAGACTGGTGAAATCAGCTGTTGTTATGATGCGTGGACACACAGCATTCAGAATCTGTATTTACTGAATGAAACATTGTTTTTTCAGGCATCTGACATGAAGGAATATGGTGTCAATGAAACTGGAAATATCTGCACAATTGAAAATGGCATGATTGTTACGGTATGTAAACCGGATCGTTCCATGTATAACAGCGTAGCTTCTGATATTGCTCTTGGTGGAGGAAAACAGAGCGCAGTAATGGATGGTGCTCTTTACAGTCTGGAAACAGAAGAAGATCATACAAGGATTGTTCGATACGATGAGGATGGAAGGAAAACCATCATCAAAGATGCAGAAGAAACACTTTTCTGCATGGATGCAGCTGATCACAGGATTGCATATGTATCTTCTTCTACATCTTCTCTGCAGGAACTTTTTGAACTGGATGTGAATACAGGCGAAGTTACAAAACTGACGGACTTCAATGGTGCTTATGTACAGGATACAACAATTTCCATACCGGAGAGAGTTGATTATGAATCGGAAGGAAAGTCACTGCATGGCTGGGTAATCAAACCGGTTGGGTATGAAAAAGGAAAGAAATATCCATGTGTACTGGATGTACATGGTGGTCCTAGAACGGTTTATGGATCATCTTTCTTTCATGAAATGCAGGTATGGGCAGCAGAAGGATATTTTGTGTGCTTTACAAACATAAAAGGTTCAGATGGAAGAGGCGATGCATTTGCGGATATCAGAGGTGATTATGGTGGAGAAGACTATCGTGATCTGATGACATTCATGGATCGTGTACTGGAAACATATCCGGACATTGATGAAAACAGACTTTGTGAAACAGGTGGCAGCTATGGTGGATTCATGACAAACTGGATCATCACACATACGGATCGTTTCTGCTGTGCAGCAAGTCAGCGCAGTATTGCCAGCTGGATCAGTTTCTCTTTGATCGCAGATATTGGACCGGAGTTTGGAACAGATCAGTGTGGAGCAAAAAAATCCTGGGATGATGCGACTTTTGATAAACTGTGGCATCATTCACCTTTGAAATACATCCGCAATGCACATACACCAACGCTGTTCATTCATTCGGATCAGGACTATAGATGTCCGTTAAGTGAAGGCATGCAGATGATGCAGGGACTGGCTGTGCAGGGAGTGGAAACAAGGTTATGCATTTTCCATGGAGAAAACCATGAACTCAGCAGGAGTGGTAAACCGGCAAACCGGATCAGAAGACTGCGTGAAATTACAGACTGGTTTGAACAGCATACAAAAGCCTGACTTCAAGCTGACTTGAGGTTGTAAGGTAATGCGACTGGGGAAAACAGTCATAAGTCTTGTTGTGAATCTTTACTATACTGGTAACAACGGCAGTGCACAAAAATTTGTGGAAGAGATGGAAAGCAGTGGAATTGCGGATGCGATCCGAAAGGAAGAAGGAAACGAGAAGTATGATTATCTCCTTGTGATGAAGGATCTTGAAACAGTACTGTTAATTGATCAGTGGAAAGAATCATAAGGCACTGGATGCCCATCATGCTTCTAAGATGATGAAACAGCTTGCGCAGTTAAGGGACAAATACGATCTGCATATGCGCGTAGAGAGAATGGAAACCATCGATAATCTGGCATCAGATCATGTGTTTATCCGCAAATAAGGAATACAGCTGGGATGATTATTTCACAGCTTTTCAGTACAGAAAAAGGAATCCGATGAGCGGATTCCTTTTGAAAGAACGATAATCAGTTGCCTGCAGCAGCGTTGACACCGGCAATTCTTCCGTATCTGACGGAAGCACCGATTGCAAGACCACAGCTTGGGTACTCATCACCGAACAGACCTGTGAATGCGACTTCACCAGCCGCATAAAGACCTGGAATCGGACTGTTGTTTTCGTCGAGGACATGAGACTGTGTATCTGTAACAAGACCATCGAATGTAACTGTGAAGGAGCGTGTTAATGGAATTGCGTATAATGTGCCTTCCAGCTTCTGCATGAATTCGGCAGGCTTGCCGAAATCTTCGTCATTTCCTGCATCACACAATGCATTGTATCTTTCGATTGTTGCAGAAAATACATCCTTGTCCATATCAAGCTTTTCAGCCAGTTCTTCTGGTGTATCAGCACTGATGGTGGAATCCATTGTCATACCATACTGTACAGTCGGATTTGGATCAGCTGCACTTGCAATGTAGTATGCTCCAACAGATCCTGCAAGTCTTGCTGCAGTGGCAACATGAGACTGATATGTATATTCATTGACAAATCGTTCGCCACTGTCTGTTACGATCAGACCGGATTCTTCATTGATACCAACACCACATGTAAAGCTGACAACAACTTCCTGGATACCGTTTGTAAATTCAATCTTTGCGCCGACATCCTTACCCATTGTAATACCATCACCGACATTTCCCTTTGGAACATTGGATACTACCTGACCCATGCCAAGGTGTTCCGTATATTCAGCACTGGATGCATAACCACCAGTAGCAATGATGACAGATGGTGCATTGACAGTCACTGTTGTACCATCTTTTCTTGTACCCTTTGCACCTGCAACCTCACCATCTTTCATGATGATTGTATCAGCCGCAGTTTCGTAGTAAATGTCTGTATCTGTAGCAGATACTGTATCGAATAACGGAACTGTGATCTGACCGCCGATACCGGAAATCTGACCGCCACCACCCTGTGTATTCATAACACGCCAAGGAGTGATGGAAGAATGAATCGGTTCAACATTGATGATATCAACACCCATGTCTTCCAGCCAGTTGACATCTGTTAACGCATTGTCAGTGAATACTTTCAGCTTTTCATCATCAATCTGATCACCACCGACAGATTTGAAATAATCAAACAGAGCTTCTGGTGTATCACCTGTAAATCCCTGTTCTTCCTGGTACTTTGTACCAGCAGCAATCAGCTTACCGCCACTGCGTGTTGTAGAACCACCGACGATTCCCTGCTTTTCAAGAATGACAACCTTTGCGCCTGCATTGCTTGCTTCAATGGCAGCAGACATACCTGCAGCACCTGCACCAAGGACGACAACATCTGCATCAATCACGACATCTTTGTTGTCATTTGAAACAGAAACATTCTTCATTGCTTCTGCATCACCACCAGCCTGGGTTACACAATCGGCTACAGCTGAGACGATGGCATTGGACGTGATGGTGGCGCCTGTAATGGTATCAACCCCAAGAGATCCAGAAGCAGTGATTCTTTCCGGAATTGCTTCGACCGGGGTGGTAACCATTCCATAACCGATACCATATGTTTCGGTATGTTCGCTGACTTTGACTGCGGAAATTTTTCCTTCAGCAATCTCAACTGCAACTTTCATCGGTCCGTTATGACCGGTAACTTCTGCAGTGTAGGAGCCATCCTTCATTGCAGAAACTGAGCTCTGTCCGCCTGTGGAACATCCGGCAACACTGAGTGCCAGACCAGCAGACAGAAGACATGTAAAGTACTTTTTCATAATGTTTTCCTCCATGTTGATATTGTAGGATGGACTGTTGTTGGACAGTCAATATGCCATTTTCTGCATACATTCTTCACGTTTTGTTCATTTTTTCACAAAATAACGATAAAACGCTTACATAAACTGTACCCTAAGGGTATACTTTAGGTATGAGAATGAATGAAATCTGTCAGAAATATCATATTTCCCGTAAGACTGTCCATTTTTACATCCAGAGTGATTTGCTTCATCCACTGAAGGAAGACAACAACTATTACCGGTTTTCGTCTGAAAATGAAGAGGAGCTGAAACTTGTATTACGGATGAGAAAGGCAGGTATATCCATTGAAGGAATTCAGGATATGCTGAAATATCCAAGTTGTGCGAACTTCTTTCTGTTTAGACAGAGAGTACAACTGAAAAAGGGAATGGCGGAGCAGAAATGTGCTGTGGAAAATATCGAAAGGATCTTTGATGAAATCCCACCAAACAGCACACCGGATAATATCATGGCTATTGAGGAAAGGGAACTTCATGCGGCAAAGGCTGCATTTGATGAAATAGATGCAAGATTAACCGCAAGAATGACAGCGATTTTTCTGTTTACACCGTTCATGGCACAGGAAGTGGATGACTACCGTCAGTTTATCTGGGAAAAAATTGTTAACATCACAAAAAGAGAGCTGGGGGAAGTTCTTCCTGCACTCATGGAACATATGGCAGGACTGTCGACAGAAACAGTTGTGACTTTGTCCAATCAGCTGGCATATCGGTTTATTTCAGTGATGAATGATGAGATCGAAAAGAATGTGGAGTATCTTGCGGGTGCACTTCATCGGTTATGTACGGATGAAAACATGCAGCGAATCTGGATCCGGGCATACGACAGTTTTATCATACCTGTCAGAAACATTTATCAGAAATGTCATAAGACACTGATCCATGAATATACTGCAACCTATGCAAGATGCATGGAAAAGGTGGAAATAGTTCTGCATCAGTGTGGTCAGAGAATTGATGAAGAGCAGATGCACGTTTTACTTGAGGCAACAGATAACAGATTGGATCTTCTGGATGGGCCCGTGAATGATCTGTTTGTTCTGTTCTGTATGGAAGATTCCGTGTTTTTATCACCGGAAATCATATAAAAGGCATGTTATGGCTGATAACATGCCTGTCTGCGTAAGTCGACGGAAACCTGAGAGGAAATGAATCCATGGTCAATATAATGATCAATGCCATACATATCATAGCCGGCACAGCCGGTAACGATGACGATCGTCTGATCCTCAACATTTTCCCACGTAGCAAGGCATTTTCCTGCTTCGTAGGTGAATCCTGTCTTACCGCCGACAAGTCCCGGGATTTCAATTCCATAGATGTAGTTTGATTTGAATACAGTAGAATCCATGGTGATTCCATAAGGATGGGAAGAAACAGGAGATGCATAGTATTGTGGTGTCGAGAATACTTCTGCGAATACTTCATTATTTTTGCAGTAACGCAATAACACGGCCATATCTTCTGCAGTCGTATAGTGGTCATCTTCATGCAGACCTGTGGTATTACAGAAATGCGAGTTGGTCATACCAAGCTGCTGTGCCTTGTTATTCATCATGGCTACAAAGGCATCTACACTGCCGGCAACAGTGATTGCGGCAGCATTACATGCATCAGCTCCCGAAGGCAGGGCAATGCCATACAGGATATCACGCATTGTTGGTGTATCTCCAATCTGATAGCCGACGACACTTGCATTGGCTTCATATAAGCCGGCAAGCATGCTCCATGTGATTTCGATGGGAGCATTGAGATCGGGCATGTTTTCAATCACAACAATGGCAGTCAGCATCTTGGTCATTGAGGCAGGGTACATCCTCTGATCACTGTTTTTTCCATCAATGATTCTGCCTGTTGTATCATCCATGATAACCGCATATTCAGAAGTGATGGCATCCAGGATATGATCATTGATCTGATATGGTCTGTTTGTTTCAAAACGTCTGAGAAACCAGGCAATTTCACTGTGTGGTGCAGGTTGTACATCAGTGTTTTCTTCTTCACGTGGAAACAGCAGAAAGCATGCACCTATGGTAAGCAGGACAATGGCGATACAGCCTCCCAGTAATAACAGCAGTCTGCCAATACGCAGTCTGCGTTTTCTTCTTCTTTTTCTTCTTTTCTGAGCAGTCATGTTATCATTATAATCTGTTTAGGTGGATAAAAAACCAGGAAAGAATGAAATGGCGAAAAGAAGGCGTGGAAAAAACAGATGGCAGGTTATCATCATGCTGGCAATATGTGTGATCGCCGGTATGTTTTCGATGTTTGCCAGCAATCCTGCAGCTAATGTCCTTTTTACAGTGGAGCAGATTGCTCCATACGCTGGAAACAGTTATACGGTTGTGAATGGTAATGTTCCTTATTTTGAGGAGCAGATGTTTGAGATGGATCCGTTTGAGGAATACGAACCACTGGATGAGCTGGGAAGGGCAACAGGAGCAGTTGCAATGATTGAGGCATCGATGTTTCCAACTGAGCCAAGAGGTTCGATCGGCATGATCCGTCCTTCCGGTTGGCATACCGTACGATATGATGATCTGATCGAGGGAAAGTATCTGTATAACAGATGCCATCTGATTGCCTATATGCTGACAGGACAGAATGACAACCAGCTGAATCTGATTACAGGAACAAGATATATGAATGTGGAAGGGATGCTGCCATGGGAAATCAAGGTGTATGATCACATAGAGGAAACAGGAGATCGTGTGTTGTATCGGGTTACACCGGTATATGATGGGCATGATCTTGTAGCAAAAGGCGTACTGATGGAAGCACAGAGTCTGGATGGAGCACTGTCTTTCTGTGTGTTCTGTTATAACATACAGCCCGGCATTCGTATTGATTATTCGGATGGCTGCAGCGAAAGGACATAAAAACACCGGGATCGGTGTTTTTGACAGGTCAGTTTTCAATGTAGACTCTTTTCATGACGACTGGTGTTACCGGTTTGTCACGGAAGTCAGTTCTGGATGCGGCGATCTGATCGATGACACCCATACCTTCAACGACTTTACCAAAGGCAGCATACTGACCATCCAGATGTGGAGCATCCGCATGCATGATGAAAAACTGGGAAGAAGCACTGTTAGGATCCATTGTTCTGGCCATGGAAATGACACCTCTTGTGTGCTTTAATGGGTTGTTGTATCCGTTGGATGCAAATTCACCCTTGATTGTGTCCTTGGAACCGCCGGCGCCAGTACCGGTCGGATCACCACCCTGAACCATGAATCCGGAGATGACACGATGGAATGTCAGACCATCATAGAAACCTTCCTTAACAAGCTTCAGGAAATTTGCTGCTGTGATCGGTGCAGCCTTTTCGTCAACTTCAATGCGGATGATTCCGCCGTTATCCATTTCAATTACTACCATGTTTGTTCTCCTTAAAAAGAGGTTCGATTGAACCTCCTGCTATTATACATTATTTCAGATGCCAGATGTCACGATTATATTCTTCAATCGTACGGTCGGATGAAAAGAAACCGGACTTTGCGATATTGACAAGTGCCTTTCTCTTCCATGCACCTCTGTCTTCATATTCGCGGAATACCTGATCCTTGACATTACAGTATTCTTCCAGATCCAGTAATGTCATGAACCAGTCCTTGTTGATCAGGTTATCACGCAGATCATTGAGCATTGTCTTATCACCGATGGCAAGCATCTCTTCGCTGGTTAACAGATCAATGCAGTTTCTGATCAGTTCGCTTCCGTTATAGTAATCAGATGCATGATATCCGTTTGTGTTGTACAGGTTGATGACTTCATCGGAGGATTTACCGAATGTATAGATGTTTTCCTTACCGACAAGCTGGGCAATTTCAACATTGGCACCATCATTTGTACCAAGTGTGACTGCACCATTCAGCATGAACTTCATATTACCTGTACCGGATGCTTCCTTGGAAGCAAGAGAAATCTGTTCGGAAACATCGGAAGCAGGGATAGCAAGTTCAGCCTTGGAAATGTTGTAGTTTTCAATCATGACAACCTTGAGATACCTGGATACTTCCGGATCGTTATTGATCAGCTGACTCAGACACAGAATGGCATGAATAACACACTTTGCCTGATAGTAGGCTGGAGCTGCCTTACCACCGAATACAACCGTAATCGGACGGGTTGGGACGTTGCCTGCTTTGATCTGAAGGTATTTGTAGATGACATACAGAACATTCATCTGCTGACGTTTGTATTCATGCATTCTCTTGATCTGAATATCGATGATGGAATCAGGATCGATATCGACGTTCTGGCTTTTCTTCATATACTGAGCAAAGCGGACCTTGTTATCGTGTTTGATTTCATCCAGACGATCCAGGAACCATTCGTCATTGTAATGGTCAAGCAGTCTTTCCAGCTGGTCTGCATTCTTTCTCCATTCTGTACCGATCATCTGATCAAACAGGGATGCAAGAGCAGGGTTGCAGTGCATGATCCATCTTCTGAATGTGATGCCGTTGGTCTTGTTGTTGAACTTGGATGGATAGATATCATAGAATGGCTTGAGTTCCTGATTTTTGAGGATTTCCGTATGCAGCGCAGCTACCCCGTTGATGGAGTGGCTGAAGTGCATATCCATACGTGCCATGTGAATTCTGTTGTCATGGTCAATAATTGCAAGGTCAGGATTGCCATGGTATGCAGTGGATACAACGTAATCCAGACCTTCAATGATCGGCATCAGCTGTGGTACAACTTCCAGCATGTAGTCCAGTGGCCACTTTTCCAAAGCTTCTGCCAGAATCGTATGGTTTGTATAGCCACATACATCGGTTACGATCATGGCTGCTTCCTTGAATGTGATACCTTCATTGATCAGTAAACGGATGAGTTCTGGAATGACCATGGATGGGTGTGTATCGTTGATCTGGATGGCTACATGTCTGCCAAGATCACGAAGAGAATGGCCCTTTTCCTTTTCTTCCTTTAAGATCAGCTGAGCAGCATTGGAAACCATGAAGTACTGCTGGTAAATACGCAGTTTTCTGCCTGCATCATCCGAATCATCCGGATACAGGAACAGAGTCAGATTCTTTTCGATATCTGCCTTATCGAAACTGATACCGTCTTTGATGATGGAAGCATCAACGCTGTCCAGATCAAACAGATGCAGCCTGTTTTTATTTCCGTGGTAGCCGATGACATCCAGGTCGTACATATGAGACTGGTATGTCTTTCCGGCCAGTTCAACAGGGAAGGATACACCTGTATCAATCAGGAAATTCTTTCCTGTGAGCCATTCATCCGGTACTTCTACCTGTCTGTTGTTTTCAAATTTCTGTCTGAAAAGCCCGAAGTGATAATTCAGACCGATGCCATCGCCAGCCATATCAAGTGTGGCAATGGAATCCAGGAAACATGCAGCAAGTCTGCCAAGGCCACCATTGCCAAGGGATGGTTCGGATTCCATCTGCTCGATGGATGAAAGATCCTTGCCTTCTTCTGCAAGCATTTGCTTCATTTCATCATACAGACCAAGGTTGATCAGGTTCTTTCCGAGCTGTCTACCGATCAGAAATTCCGCACTGATGTAGTACAGCTTCTTGTCACCTGTCACTGCAGGGATCTCTGCATTTCTGTTTTTTACAAGTGATACAACAGCTTCATATAGCTGTGAATCTGTTGCGTTTTTAATCGGTTGATTCAATAAGGAAGTCAGTTCTTTTTTCAGATTCATATTTTCCTCCATTTATCCGTTATGGATATCGTAGGAGATTATAACAGAAGGATGAAAATTTTGTGAAATGTGTAAATGCTTACATTGACAAATAATTTTTCTTTCTTAATAAAATCACATATTTATCCGTGATTCTGACAGCTTTGTGTGTGCTATAATCAACCGGTACATCAGGAGTAATAAAGCTATGGATTTTGTATTGAATTTAATCAAGGCCGTATTGTACGGCATTGTACAGGGTATAACGGAATGGCTTCCGATCAGTTCCACAGGACATCTGATTCTGATGAATTCCTTTCTGCCGATGAACATCTACGCAGATGCACAGGCAAATATGGATTTCTGGAACATCTTCAAGGTTGTTATTCAGTTCGGCAGTATTCTTGCGGTTGTATTGATCTACTGGAAGAAACTGTGGCCATTTGGTAAAAAGGTAAGTGAAAAGAGAAGAAAGTCCATCATCCGTCTTTGGGTAAAGATCGTGATTGCCTGTGTTCCGGCAGGTGTTGCAGGAATTCTTCTGGATGATCTGATCGACAGTGTCCTTTCTTCTTCCTTTGTCATCGCATTTACACTGATTCTGTATGGAATTCTGTTTATCTGGATGGAAAGTACAGAACATCAGTACAGCGTGGAAACAGTCCGTGACATTACACCAAAGAAGGCATTTGCGGTAGGATGCTTTCAGATGCTTGCGCTGATTCCGGGCACTTCCCGTTCCGGTGCGACAATTCTTGGCTCGACACTACTTGGCTTCAACCGTACTGCAGCGGCTGAATTCTCCTTCTTCATGGCAATTCCAGTCATGTTTGGTGCTTCTTTACTGAAAATCATTAAGGCTGATATTGCGTTCAATCTGGCAAGTGTTTCGATTCTGCTGACTGGTACTCTTGTATCCTTCGTGATCTCTGTCATTGCGATCCGTTCTCTGCTGTCCTATATCCGTAAGCATGACTTCAAGGTTTTCGGTTATTACCGTATTGTGCTTGGTATTATTGTTGCGGCATTCTGCTTCATGGGTGTGATTGCCTGATTATTCAGGAGCTTTCTGATCTGAGGGGAAGTTCCTTTTTTTGTGTGATCATGTACAATGGATGCAAGGAGAAACAAAATGAAATATCAGAAACTTGGAAACAGTGATATTGATGTATCACGTATATCCCTTGGTACATGGGGACTTGGTGGAGGCAGTGTCTGGACAGACTTCAACAGCAGTAAAGAAGATGCTGTGAAGCTGTTGGATACATGTCAGAAATATGGGATCAACTATATCGATACAGCACCTGTTTATGGCACGGGTGAAAGTGAAATTCTTCTTGGCAAAGCGCTGAAAGGAAGAAGAGATGCCTTTGTTGTACAGACAAAGTGTTCTTTAAACTGGAGAAATGAAGGTGGCAATTTCCATTACAGCAGAGATGGCTATACCGTCAATAACGATACCGGAGCAAAGGCAGTCCGTAAGGATGTGGAAGATTCTCTAAAGAGACTGCAGACGGATTACATCGATTCCATCATTGTTCATTATGTGTGTAAGGACTGGCCGGTTGAAGAAACTGTCACAGCTTTGGAACAGCTGAAGAAAGAAGGAAAGATCAGAACATATGGTCTGTCCAACTCACAGCCTTCAGATCTTATCGCATATGATCAGTATGGAGATGTATCGGTTGTACAGGAATTCTTTTCCATTCTTTCACCATTCCATGGACGTGAGTACTTTCCAGTCTGTGAAAAAAACAATACTGTATTTCAGGTATATGGTGTACTGGAAGAAGGCTTTCTGACTTCTCCAGAATTTCTGGAAAAGAGGTTCAAGGCTACAGATATCAGATCCCGTATTCCATGGTGTGAGGAAAAATACAGAAAACCGCTTCTGGACATGTTTGAGGCATGGAAACCGCTGTGTGAAAAACATGGATGTTCCTATGCGGCGCTTGTAGAAGCATGGGCTTTGGCGCAGTATGAAAATCTGAATCTGCTTGTTGGTATGAGAAAAGAAAGTTCTGTTGCGGATACAGTAAGAAGTCTGGATGTCACTCTGAGTAAGGAAGAGATGGAATTCATGGAGGATGCGGTACGTTCCATTCAGGTACCTGTTCTTGATAAATGATTTCTGAAAATTGTTACATCCTATTTCTGTAAAAATGTATCAGAAAATACAGGAAACCTCTTGCAAAAGAATTGGGACTGAGTAAGATATAAGCATACAGGCGAAGAAAAGAAGAGTAAGCTGAGGAAACCCTCACAGAGAGTCCCGGGAAGCTGGAAAGGGGCAGGCGGAACACAGCTGAACATGATCTTGGAGCTGCATGGTCGATAAGTAGGCCATGACGGGTTGACCCGTTACAGTCATAGAGTATTTTCTGATTAGATTCAGCGTACTTGAAGAGGAAATAATCGTGAGATTATTTTAAAGTAAGGTGGTACAGCGTAATTTATATACGCCCTTACAGTCAGGCAGTGACTGAGGGGCGTATTTTTTGTTCGATAAATAAGATCGCGCCCACGCCTGAATCCGCTTCAAACGCGACAAGAAAGATGGAGGGTTAAATCTTATGAAAAACACAGCAATCAGAACTATCGCAACAGCCGCACTGGCAATCGCACTTGCAGGATGTGGAGCAGGATCTGCTTCCACAGGCACATCTTCTACTGGTGATAAGGTCATCAAGGTAGGTGCTACAGCAGTACCTCATGCAGAAATTCTCAACGATGTTGTTAAGGATGTTCTTGCGGATGCAGGCTGGACTCTGGAAGTAACAGAATTCACAGACTACGTTACACCAAACACAGCTTTGGAAGATGGATCTTTGGATGCCAACTATTTCCAGACACTTGGATACATGAACAACCAGAATGATGAAAACGGTCTGCACCTTGCAGCTGCTGTAGGTGTTCATATCGAACCAATGGGTATTTATTCCGCTAAGATCGAATCTCTCGATGATCTGGCTGATGGTGCAACAATTTCCTGTCCAAATGACGTCGATAACCTCGACCGTGCATTAAGACTTCTTGTTCAGAAGGGACTTCTGAAAGATCCAGGAACAGATGAACATGCATCTGAAACAACATTCAACGGCAATGCTGAACTGAATCCACATGGATATGTCATCACTCCAGTAGAAGCAGCTAACGTTCCTAATACGCTTGCTGACGTAGATGTTGCTGTTGTTAATGGTAACTATGCACTGGAAGCTGGACTTCCAGCATCTCACCCAGCTCTTGATATTGAAGAATTCGACAAGGACACAACAATTGCACGTACAAACTTCCTTGTTGTAAAGCAGGGCAATGAAGAAACTGAAAAGACAAAGGCACTGGTAGAAGCTATCACATCTGATGAAGTACAGGCTTACATCGAAGATACATATAAGGGTGCAGTCATCGCTTCCTTCATTACAGCTGATGGCACAGCAGTCAAGTAAAAAGAGGTATTGATTGAAAAAGTATATGTTCAGGGGTGGAAAATGCTCCTGAACATTTACAGTCTTATAGAAAGGGGCCTAAGATGATAGATCTGGTCAATGTCCGCAAGAGCTTTGGTGATCTGGAAGTTCTTAAGGATATCAACATACATATTGATGAAAAGGAAATCTATGGCATTATCGGTCAATCCGGTGCTGGTAAGAGTACTTTATTACGCTGTATCAACGGTCTGGAATCTTATGAATCCGGAACCATTACAGTGGAAGGCACAACCGTTAATGTCAAGGATAAGAATGCATTGCGTCAGCTGCGACGTAATATGGGCATGATCTTCCAGAATTTCAACCTTCTGGAAAGACTGGATGTCTATGATAATGTTGCCTTGCCGATGCGTTTCTGGGGGATTAATCCGAAAACAGATGAGTCAAGGAAGAAGATTGAAGATCTGATTGAACTGGTTGGATTGAAGGATAAGATGCATGCACGTCCTGCAGAACTTTCCGGTGGTCAGAAACAAAGAGTTGCCATCGCAAGAGCGCTGGTCAATGACCCGAAGATTCTGCTTTGTGATGAAGCAACATCTGCATTGGATCCACGGATCACAAAAGGAATTCTGGCTCTTCTCAAAAAAATCAATGAAGAACTTGGTATTACAATCATCGTTGTAACCCACCAGATGGAAGTTGTGAAGGAACTGTGCCAGAGGGTAGCTTTCCTGAAGCATGGCGTCGTTCTTGCGGAAGGCAAGCCGGAAGAGCTGTTTGTACAGCCATCTGCGGATATCAAGAAATTCCTTGGTGAGGAAGGACAGGCATTACCGACAACTGGAGTCAACATTCAGCTGTTCTTCCTGGATGAAACAAGTGATGAACCTGTTGTAACTGAAATGGCAAGAGAACTCAACATCGACTTCAGCATCTGCTGGGGAAAACTGGAAGAGTTCCGTTCCAATGTGTTCGGAAGTCTTGTCATTAATGTCAAGCCGGAACAGAAAGATGCTGTTGTGAAGTATCTGGAAGACAAGAATGTAAAGTGTGAGGTGCTGTAATATGGAACAGATGATCAGTATTATTCTCAAAGCCACATGGCAGACACTTTACATGGTTGTCGTATCAACAACCATTGCGGTCATTCTTGGATTCATCCCGGCTGTCATTCTGACTTTGACAGCAGAAGATGGACTGAAGCCAAACAAGGTTGTATATGGTATTCTTGATGTGATTGTCAATGTATTCCGTTCCTTCCCGTTTGTTATCCTGATGATCATTGTCATCCCTGTAACAAGAATTCTGGCTGGCAGTTCCATCGGTACAACAGCAGCGATTGTTCCATTAACAATCTATGCGGTTCCGTTTATTGCCCGCGTATTTGAAAATGCGTTACGTGAAACGGATCCGGGTGTTATTGAAGCAGCCAAATCATTTGGTGCAACGGATATGCAGATTATCTTCCGTGTCTATTTCAAGGAATCTGTACCGCGTATCATCAATGGTATTGTACTTCTGATCATCAACATGGTTGGTGCTTCTGCAATGGCTGGTACACTTGGTGGCGGCGGTCTTGGTGACGTTGCAATCCGTAAAGGATACCAGGGTTATGATATCAACTACCTGATTGTTACATCAGCTGTTCTGATTATTCTCGTGCAGCTTGTACAGGCAGTTGGTAACATGATTTATAAGAAGAAATCATGATGGACAGTGTGAAAAATCACTGTCTTTTTTGCCAGATAAAATTTCTGAAAAAAATGATTGCATGAATGAAAACATAGTCATATAATCTTTCTGTCCAAGAGGG
>JAEDEK010000164.1 GCA_016293365.1 Bulleidia sp.
CTTTAATGCAGCTGCCACACCACGGATCAGAGCTTCTGTCGTATTTTTTTCTTCTGGATGAATGGCGGTATCGGTGATATCAACCGGTTTTACAGTAAACCCATCCGATACATAGGTAATGATATTGTCATCGGTTGGAATGACAGCAGCAGCCACATCCAGCGATATGGATGCTGCAAATACTCTGCCAAGCTGATGGTCTGTGTGGTTACCTCCGACTTCTGTTCTGCCAGGTGCACTGAACAGACGGGTTTCATGATCTCCAAAAGCCTGTCTGGCATGAAAAAGAAGTGAGATGTATCTGTCTTTTGCCTGTGACAGATGGGATGGCCCGTAAAGACGGGTCAGCTGTTCATCCAGCTGTCCATCTTCAATGGCTCTGCTTAATTGTGTTACTAACATGGTTCCTCCTATTTTGCGAGTTTTTCAAACGCATTTCTCGCGGCGTTCTGTTCTGCCTGTTTTTTGGATACACCACTGCCTGTACCAAGTACCAGTCCATCCACTATGACATTCATGACAAATTCAGGTGCATTGGCAGGTCCTTTTTCTGATACAAGCTGATAATGCAGCGTTCTTGAGGAATCCATCTGAATCAGTTCCTGCAGCTTTGTCTTATAGTCCTGAATGATGCCGACATCATCCGGATGTGCTAAACGCGGCTGAATCACTTCATTGAGGATGTTGTCTACCGCATCCATGCCCTGATCCAGAAACAGTGCGCCAAGGAAAGCCTCGAAGGCATCTGCCAGAATGGCATCCTTGTTTCTTCCACCTGTTTTCTCTTCTCCTGTACCAAGCAGCAGAAAATCATTGAGATGAAGTTCTCTGCTGTAGATGGCAAGTGCTTTTTCACAGACAAGTTGTGCTCTGAGTCTTGTCATCTTACCTTCGGATAATCCAAGCGGGAATATCGCATTGGAACTCCATAACTGCAGTACGGCATCTCCCATGAATTCCAGTCTTTCATTATCATGAAACTGACGGTGTTCATGAGCATAGGAGCTGTGCATGAACGCCTGATGAATCAGATCTGTCTTTCTGACGGTAATGCCCCTGTTTTTCAACCAGTCAATAATATCCATATGAAAAGTATTCTCCTTTTTGTTAATCAACGTATTCTTCCTGATATCTGGATGCGATACGATCCAGTATCACAGCATAATCCGGATTGTCTGGATGTTCACAGATGTATGCGGCATCCTTTCTGGCGGTATCCATGATGTTGGTATCATCGTTGAAACTGCCCAGAATGAAGTCCGGTATACCGCTCTGTCTTGTACCAAGTATATCACCTGGACCTCTTTGCCGTAAATCTTCCTGTGCAATGACAAAGCCATCATTTGTAGAAACAAGGGTATCCAGTCTCTGCAGTGTCTTTTCTTCCCTGGCGCTGCTTAACAGCCAGCACTGCCCCTGGGTTGATCCACGCTGGATTCTGCCACGCAGCTGATGCAGCTGGGATAGGCCAAAACGTTCGGCATTGTAGATGATCATGCCTGTGGCATTGACCACATTCATGCCAACTTCCACAACAGTTGTGGAAACAAGGATCTGTGCCTGATTGCATGCAAACATGTTCATGACTGCCTCTTTTTCTTCCGATTTCATCGGACCGGTCAAAGAAGCAACGGTATACTGCGGGAACAGTTTTCTGATGTTTTCTGTGACGGTTTCCACATTGCGCACATCACTTTCGCCTTCTTCTACCGCTGCACAGATAATATACAGCTGCCTGCCATCGGATAGAAGCTGCCTGACTTCATCCAGTACGGACCGGAAACTGTTTTCATTGATCCGTTTTGTGATCGGTGCCGTTCTTCCCTTCGGCATAGTATGAATTGTGGAAATATTCATTTCACCAAACAGTGCAGAAGCCAGGGTTCTTGGAATCGGAGTTGCACTCATCAGAAGAAAGTCACAGCCATCTCCTTTTCTGACAAGTGCTCTTCTCTGCTCCACGCCGAATCTCTGCTGTTCATCCGTCACAACAAGGCCAAGATGATGGAACATGACATTTTCCTGTAACAGTGCATGGGTACCCACGACAATCTGTATGGAACCATCTGCCATTCCTTCCAGCATGTTTTTTTTCTCTTCTTTACTCAGACCTGAATACAATAAACCGGCCCTTACTTCTGATCCAAGCATTTCCTTCAGGGAAAGAAGGTGCTGGCGGGCAAGGATTTCCGTAGGTGCAAGCAATGCTGCCTGATATCCGGCAAGCACTGCAGCATATAATGCAAATACTGCAACTGCGGTCTTCCCACAGCCGACATCTCCCTGTACAAGCCGATACATCGGTTTTGGACTGGAAAGATCCGCAAGGATATCATTGAGTGCCTGCAGCTGATCCTTCGTGAAGGTAAACGGCAGCTGTTTCAGTTTATCTCTGATTTTACTGACAGAAAAGACTCTGACAGGTTTACTGCCTTCTTCGACATCTTTGCTGCGCATATAGATCACGGATGTGAAAAAATGCAGAAATTCCTCATACTTGAGTGTTCTTACCGCCAGGTCTACATCTTTGGATGAGGAAGGAAAATGAATCCGATACAGAGCATCCCGTTTCCGCAGCAGTCTGTATCTGCGGATGAATTCTTCCGGGATGTCATCCTGTATTTCATTTTCAACAGCTTCAAACACCTGCTGTACAATGGCACGCATTGTTCTTTGCTGAAGGCCTTCCTTTAAGGAATAGACAGGTGTAATGGCAGGATGTTCCTCAAACCGTTTTGTATCGTAGTTTACGGCGGTGACTCTGCCGTTGCCCTGATAGATTCCGGTAATGGTAATGATATCTTCCACGTTCAGATTGGTGACCCATGGACGGTTGAAGATGGTGACCTTGAGAATCTGTTCTTCATACATCACCTGAAAGTTTGCTGTGGTAAGTCTTCCTTTCCGGAATACTCGTGCTGCAGTTACAACCTTTGCCTCAAAGGTTACCTTGTCTTTTACTTTCCAGTTTTCAAAAGAAGTGTGCTCCATGACATCATAGCGGAATGGATAGTAACGCAGTACATCTTCCACGGTCTCAAGATTCAGTCTTTGACACGCTTCCTTACGGGATTTGCTCAGTTTCAGGCATTTATCATCAAGTCTCATAACCAGATTCATTATAGCGGAAAATAAGTCCGTACACATCAGAAAAAAAACGGAACTATGTCCGTCTTTTCCTTCATGCAGTTTGATGATGGATATAGGATGCATACACAAGCGGCACAACAATCAGAACAACCGGCATGATATACATCGAAACAGTGTTACCAACATTGAAGATGGAAGAAGCATTGATCACAGCATGGCTGATCATACATGGCAATAAGGATCCACTGTGTACAAAGATCGTAACAAACAGATAACCGATCGAAGTAGCATAAAAGATCTGCAGCAGTGTCGGAATCAGCTG
>JAEDEK010000165.1 GCA_016293365.1 Bulleidia sp.
GAAGATATCTTCAACGCAATGCATACAATCTGAGGAAAGAAACATGTGGACAAATCAATCTGAGAATATTATTGAAACCATCCGTATGATTCAGGAAGAAAACCTGGATATCCGTACGATTACAATGGGTATTTCCCTTCTGGACTGTGCCGACAGTGATATCGACAGATCCTGTGAAAAGATCTACAACAAGATCACAACAAAAGCAAAGGATCTGGTAGCAGTCGCAAAGGAAATCGAAGGGGAATATGGAATTCCGATCATCAATCAGCGTATTACGGTAACACCGATTTCCATGCTTGTCAGTGTATCGGGAGGAAATCCTGTTAAATATGCAAAGACGCTGGACGCTGCAGCAAAAGCGGTGGGGGCTTCCTTTATCGGCGGTTATTCCGCGTTGTGTCAGAAAGGCATGACACCTGGTGACAAGGCACTGATCGAATCCATTCCAGAAGCTCTTGCGACAACGGATATTGTCTGTTCTTCCGTGAATATTGGCTCAACTAAGGCTGGCATCAACATGGATGCGGTGCGGATGATGGGCGAAGTTGTTGTTCAAACAGCAGAATTGACAAAGGATAACCAGTGTTTTGGTGCAGCCAAGCTTGTAGTATTCTGTAATGCGGTAGAAGATAATCCGTTTATGGCAGGTGGCTTCCATGGTGTATCTGAACCGGATGTTGTCATCAATACCGGTGTATCCGGACCTGGGGTTGTCAAAGAGGCAGTCAGAAGTGCAGGACCTCATGCAACAATGAATGAGATTGCTGAAATTATCAAGAAGACAGCCTTCAAGGTAACAAGAATGGGCCAGCTTGTTGGTGCTGAAGCTGCAAGAAGACTCAATGTACCATTTGGGATTGTTGACCTTTCTCTTGCACCAACACCAGCCATCGGTGACTCTGTAGCAAGAATTCTGGAAGAAATCGGTATTGAAACATGTGGCGGACCTGGTACTACAGCAGCTCTTGCCATGTTGAATGATGCAGTTAAAAAGGGTGGTGTCATGGCATCCTCTTCTGTAGGTGGATTATCCGGTGCATTCATTCCTGTATCTGAAGATGAAGGTATGATTGCTGCAGCAGAGTCTGGTGTACTGACAATTGAAAAGCTGGAAGCGATGACTGCAGTATGTTCTGTTGGTCTTGATATGATCATTATTCCAGGTGATACAACTGCAGAAACAATCTCTGCCATCATCGCAGATGAAGCTGCGATCGGTATGATCAACACAAAGACAACCGCATGCCGTCTGATTCCTGCAATTGGTAGAGCTGCAGGAGAAAAGCTTGTATTTGGCGGTCTGCTTGGTGAAGGACCTGTCATGCCGGTAGGTAAGGGAAGTGCAGAAGTCATGATTCATCGTGGTGGAAGAATTCCTTCTCCAATGAATGCATTGAAAAACTGATCAGATTTCACAGGGAAACTTCAGAAATGAGGTTTCCTTTTCTGTTTTGCGAAAATATGACATGTTATTGACAGATGCGTGATGGAAGGAGGACTGGAAATATCCAATAATACCCCTGAAGTTGGATAACTTCGAAAGGGGAAAGAACATATGAAGCATACATGCAGGAGAATACTCTGTCTGCTTGCTTCGGTACTCATTGCTTTTGGCAGTGTTTCTGTCGTGAATGCAGAAGAAGCTGCAGGTTACGTTGTTGCATTTGTCAGTTAACATGCTTCTGTGGATATTTATTACACACAGGATTATATACAGGCAGATGAAACAGGTGTATCGAATGCACTGGCAAGAAACAGTGAAACCGGGAAGGTGGACGTATCTGGAGATGGACAGGTTAATTTTAAGGTCAACCTGGAAGAAGGATATGTGATCACATCTGTAAAGGCGGATCAGAATTATAAAAATGTAAAGGATCAGGGAGAAGGTATTTACAGAGTGACAAAGATTACTGGTCCGGTAACTGTGACTGTTGCAACACTACTTCTCTGGTACAGAAGAAAGGCTGCATAAATGCTGAAGATCATATCTGAATGAGGGATATGATCATTTTCATATGAAAAACAGCAGGGTATTCCTGCTGTCAGATCATCAGCTGATGGAGAATCTGTGCACTGAAGTCACGAGTGAAAACCTCCGAGTCAAGAATCAGATCATAGGATGCACTCTGGTTCCATGTATCTTCTCCACACAGTTTCTTCCAGTTTCTGCGGATATGGTCCTCTTCCTGGATACATGTCATCAGTGTATCTTCATCTGTAATGGTTTGGTACAGTGGACTTTTTGATGCACGGATACATTTTGTATGTGTACCGGAGTTGCGGATCATAACAGAGATACAGGAAAGGTTCAGATCCTGGATCATCCGTACGGTGGCACGATCATGAATCAGGCATTTTCCTTTTGTGGTTGCCCGTCTGATCGCAAGAATAAATGCATCCTGGATTTTCTTAAACTGTTCTGAATCCATTTCTGAAAGATCTGCTGTTTTACTGCGAAGCTGCTTTTCTAACTGTTCCACATCGCTGACTGTAATACCTGTGTCTTTGACAAGTTCCAATAAGAGTACGCTGTCATAGTATGTGTATTCAGTATTTTCACATGCCTTAACCGCAATCATTCTTCCCATGCTGCAGTATTGGCTGTCAACAAGGATGACATCAGGGTTCTCGTATTTCTTCTCGAATGCCTGTATGCCTGTTGTCTGTATCGTATTTCTGATGTCTTCTGCCATATTGTTAATCTCCTGTATCCATATCATATATCATGCATCTGAAAATGTCGCCTGACAGGCGACCATTTGATTTCATCTCTATTCTATTCTGTATGTGTCAGATCAAAGGAGGACATCATATGAAGAAGAATCTGAGTGAAATCGTATTCCTGTTAGACAGAAGTGGATCCATGAGTGGACTTGAGAAGGATACCATCGGTGGTTTTAATGCCATGATCGAAAAACAGAAAAAAGAAGAAGGAGAGGCACTGATCTCAACGATTCTGTTTGACCATGAGATGAAGGTGCTCCATGATCGTGTGAAAGTACAGGATGTAAAGCCGATCAGTGAAAAGGATTATCAGGTACGTGGCTGTACGGCACTTCTGGATGCGATGGGTGGGGCTATTCATCACATCGGCAATGTTCACAAATATGCCAGAAACGAAGATGTACCAGAGCATACGATCTTTGTGATTACAACCGACGGAATGGAAAATGCAAGTTCACACTATTCATCATCCAAAGTCAGAACCATGGTAGAAAGACAGAAAGAAAAGTATGGATGGGAATTTCTGTTTCTTGGTGCCAATATGGATGCGATTGCTGCGGCGAAAAATTTCGGGATTGAAGAAGACAAGGCAGTGGAATACCGCAGTGATGATATTGGTACAAGGTTGAACTATGCAGTGATGAGTGAAGCCATCTGTGAGTTCAGAACAAAGGGGAC
>JAEDEK010000022.1 GCA_016293365.1 Bulleidia sp.
CTGAGTCCCATATATGCTTCCTTTCCTGTGATGAATGCACAATAAAGTATTTTATGAACAAACACAAAAAAGTATCCAAAATGGAAAATCAAAGTGTCTCTGCATGCATCAGAACAGTATGAATCACATATGTCATGATCATTTCATTACAGGATGAATCCAGAGATGGAATCACAAGCTGATTATGACAGAAAGAAATATTCGCATTCCATGTAATCAGCCATTTTCTGACAGGCATCTGTTTCAGTTTTCTTACCCTGCGACGATTGTATTCAAACAGCTGACCATTTGTACTGCATACAATCAGAAGGTCCTGTGCTTCAAACATCACATCCTCCTGCAGACGTTCATCCAGAATCAGCACTGATACATTCAGATATTTCAGTTCTCTTTGCATGTTGTAACAGTTGCCTCTTGCTTCACCCTGGCCATACAGATATACGCATCGACTGTTCATGATATCCTGAGTCATATCTGCAAGTCTGCCATAATCCATATTTCTGACTGTATAATCCAGACAGCTGACATACCGCTGTGTTGTTTCCACCACATTGGATGCAAGATCCCTTTCTGGATCAAACATCATTTTCTTGCGGGTCAGAGAATCCTTATATGCAATGCAGTCATCTTTGAAATGCGAAAAACTGTCATATCCAAGATAGCGGATGCATTTGGAGATCTGCCCTTTTGACATATAACATCCTTCAGATACATCTTTCACATTCAGACGATCCGTGTCATATATGTTATCTCTGACATACAGACAGAAAGTCTTCAACGAACTTTTTTCCCCATAACTGTTAATGATATCATTCAGTTTATCCACAATCATTGACGTATCTCCTCATGATGCATGATCTGACAACCAGCCGGTCCTGCCAATACATGTGATCTTTGAGATAATTGTATCATTCATGGAACATCACATGTATACAAATACAGGATCGCTGATCTTTGTATTTCATCTGGTTTTATCATAAGAAAAAGCCATGCATGAATCAATCATACATGGCTGTATATGTATTCAGGCTACTGCCTTTGCTGTTTCCGTATCTTTCTGGAAGAACAGCTGTCTGCATGCCGTAACGATCAGTGAAACTGCAAGTACGATCAGCAGTGCTGCGATGACAATCAGAATGACATAGGATACAACCGGGTTACCTGCTGCCTGCGCTGCAAGCATACCGGATACATAGGATCTGATGGATAATCCAAGTGCGGATAATGTTACCGCAAACATGAATACTGTTGGAATGCCTGTATATAATGCACACTTCTTATCAACAGAAGTCTTTACAAGCCAGCTTGTTACTGCAAGTAATGCAACAGAAGCGAGCAGCTGGTTGGCAGAACCGAAGATCGGCCAGATGACATTGTAGGCAGCCGCACCATTGTACTGAGCACTGGACAGAACATAACCTGGAATTACCGTCATACATGTAGCTGCAACAGCACCTGCTGTCTTTTTGAAAGCAGAACCTTCGTTTGCAACAAAGAAGTTCAAAACAGGAGAGAATGCGGATTCACCATCTGTTTCACACAGTTCCTGGAACATGTATCTTGCGATACGTGTAGCAGAGTCAAGAGATGTCAGACAGAACATGGAGAATGCAAGACCACCTACCTGATAGCCCATCTGATAGCCAAGACCGAATTTTTCAAAGATTGTACCGATACCGGCATAGAATAATGTAAATCCTGCAGCTTCACTTCCTGCAGCCTTGGCTGTAGCAGCGATACCAATGACAATGACTGCAAACAGACCTTCAATCAGCATTGCACCATAACCGACACGCTTGATATCCGGAGACTCATTTTTAACTGTTTTTGAGGATGTACCGGAAGATACCAGAGAATGGAAACCGGATACAGCACCACATGCGATTGTGACAAACAGGAATGGGAAGATGAATCCACCTGCACTTGCGGAATACGCTGCTGCTACTGGAATTGTCTCCAGAGATGGATGACATACAACTACACCGACAAAGGACAGTGCAACAATTCCGTATAACAGATAGGATACAAGATATCCTCTAGGCTGCAACAGTACCCAGGATGGCAGATTTGCTGCTACAAGGATATAAGCAGATACAAGGATATACCATGTGGAAATAGAGAACTTCAGGAATGGATATGCGAATCCGACTGCGATGGAACCAACCAGCAGAACAAGGCAGATGGCGGTATTAACCCATACAGATTTTGTGAAATGGTTGATGACACCAAATACGACTGCAGCAATACAGATTAAGAAGGAAGCAGTAGCAATCTTTGCACCTGTACCTTCATACACATTGCCACCGGATACAGCTGTTTCAGAAAAGGAAGTAGCTACGAAGAATGTAAATGCGCCAAGGATCAGCATCAGAGTCAGCCAGGCAAATGTATTGAAGAGTTTCTTTGCCTTTTCCCCAAGGTTGGCTCTTGTAATTTCACCAATGGACTTACCACCATGTCTAACGGAAGCAAACAGGCTTGAGTAGTCATGTACACCACCGACAAAGATTGTACCAAGTGTTACCCACAGGAATGTAGGCAGCCATCCGAAAGGAAGCGCGCTGATGACACCTGTGATCGGACCTGCACCTGCGATGGATGAGAACTGATTACCAAGAACGACGACGTTGTTTGTCGGAATGTAATCCTTATCATCGTTGATTTCTGTTGCCGGTGTTTTCCGGTCATTTGAAATACCCCACTTTTTTGCAAGGAAGTTGCCATATGTGTTATAGGCAACGACGAATGCCACTACCGCAGCGACCAATAATACTACACTGTTCATTTGATTAATACCCCTTCTAATTTAGACTGCAGCTGTTTCACTGCCTTGTGACCTGTGACTTTATTCCGTTTTCTGTCGATTGCGATGATTCTGGAAGTAATCGCTCCGCCAAACCCCAGTTTCAACAGTTTTGTTTTCTGGTAGCTTCTGATCATACCCTCCAGTTTCTGATCAAGTGGTGTCAGTATGATCAGATCTATCAGTGTTTCGTAGTGATCCTTTTCCAGCTTCAGCGTCGGATAAATGTTCTGCAGAATCCCATCCATTTCATGTCTGAATGTTTCAGCATGCAGTGTTTTATGGAACACATACACGTTTTCATGGGTTGTATACGTATCGATTGCCTTTTTTGAAATTGCAAGTGTTCTTCCCTGCTGGTCAAATCGAAACGCTGTATAATCCATTTTCATGTTACCGATCCTGACGTTTTTTCTGACATCAAATCCTGCACTGAATACCTGTTTCATCGCTTCTTCCATTGGTTTCACCTCCTTCTGGTTATAAAAAAGGCGAAGTGAATACCTCACTCCGCCTTTATGCCTTGTATGGTACTCAAGTATGGATCAGTTGTATGTTCATAATCATAATTACGCATAGTAAAATAATGCTCAGTATAATGACTAGCTGAGCATATTCTGCCATGATGAAAGAAGACACATATGTGCATGTATTGTTATATGACCATGTAGAATGCATTGCGTTTTTCATATCTGTCTCCTCCTTATAAAATGATTACTGAACCTTGACTGTCCATCCTTTTGTATCTTCAATTCTGCCCCACTGAATACCTGTCAGAGTATCGTAGAGCTTCTGTGTCAGTGGTCCGATGTTGCCATCGCCAATCTGAACTGTATCACCTGTCCATGTCAGTTCCTTTACCGGTGAAACAACTGCGGCTGTACCGGTACCGAATACTTCTTCAAGCTTTCCTTCATGCCCTGCCTTCATGACATCCGCAATCGCAAGCTTACCTTCAACCACTTCATATCCCCAGTCTTTCAGCAGTTCGATGATACTGCGCCTTGTTACACCAGGTAATACCGTACCTGTTGTCGCAGCTGTGTAGATCTTTCCATCGATCTTGAACATGATATTCATGCTGCCAACTTCTTCCACGTATTTCTTTTCAATACCATCGAGCCATAATACCTGAGAATAACCGATCTTTTCTGCCTGTTCACCAGCCTTAATGGATGCTGCGTAGTTACCTCCGCACTTGGCAAATCCTGTAAGACCAGGAGCCGCGCGGATGTATTCATCTTCAACGTAGATCCTTACCGGCTTCAGCCCTTCTTTATAGTAGGCACCTGATGGAGAAAGGATGATGCAGAAGGTATATTTCTTACTTGCATGTACGCCCAGTCCCACATCATTTGCAAATACAAACGGTCTGATATAAAGAGAGGTATCCGGGAATGTTGGAACCCAATCTTCATCCACTTTAACGACTTCTCTGACTGCCTGTACGAAATCCTCAGTCGGGATTTTCGGAATGCACAGACGATCCGCTGAATCCTGGAATCTTTTCGCATTACAATCAGGACGGAACAGCTGTACCGAACCGTCAGCTGTACGATATGCCTTCATTCCTTCAAAGATTTCCTGGGCATAATGAAGAACAACACATGCCGGATCCATTGCGAATGGATGATATGGTTCGATGCGAGGATCATGCCATCCCTGTCCTTCATCATATTCCATCACGAACATGTGATCCGTGAAAATCTTTCCAAAACCAAGCTGATCCTTATCTGTCGGCTTCTGTTTTGGACAGTCTGTTTTTGTCACTTTTATATCGAGCATGACTTTCACCTCCGACGTGGTTTATATTCTAGATCTGCAACACAAAGATGTAAACAAGTTTCTGTAAATTAATAGTATATATTTGTTTCGTAGTATGTAACCTTATTCATTGAATGATTTGTTTTCATAACATTCTTCCGCCTCAAGATCATATAATCAGGCCCAATTCCCATCTGTTTTACGCATAAATTCGTCACAAACAGCTCTGTAGAAAAAATGCTTCCTGTGATGCAGCTTCAATCACAGAAAGCATATCTTTTTCAATAAATGTGTGATGTAAGATTGTGTGTAACAGTCCAAAACCACATAACATGATCATACCGTTTTATCCGTATAACAATGCTGTTTCCTTTATATTTTATGAACACAATCATCTGAAGAAAAAGTGGCGCCATCTTTGTGGTACCACTTATCCGAATCATATGATGTCCGTCTAATAATCAAACTGACGATAATAGCGTCTGATCTCCATCGGGTGTCTCAGCATGTATTCCATGTATGCATCCACTCTGTTATTCACAGCATGCATGACAAGATGGGATATTGTGCCTCTGTATTCTTCTCGGATTCCTTTTAAGGCAAATTCCTTTGTGTCAATGATGACATGATTGGCATTGACTTTCGGCAGGAAGTCAGCAACTCTTTGTGCCAGCGGTCTCTGCTCATCTTCGCCCATGAACAGTGTTACGGGGGTATCTTCTACAATGATTTCCTGCATACCATGAAAGAATTCCTGACAGGAAATGGTCTTTGTACGCACCCATAACTGTTCTTCCCAATAGCACATACCATAGGAATAACATGCACCATACTGATTGCCGGAGGCAATGAAATAATGCGGAAGATCAGGACGTGCCTTGATCTGTTCATACATCTGCACTGCATATCTTTGCGCCCATGCATCTGCTTCCTTTTCCACATCCACAAGTGCCTGTGCCAGATAACTTTCCATATTTTCGTTATAGTCATCATAGTCAGGCATTTCACCATTTTCATGCATCATGGCATTGCATGTCATGTAGAATTTCAGCTGCTCATTTTTCGGATATACAATCAGCCAGTCATTGTTTTCCTTTTTTGTCAGCTCAGATCCGGGTGTATCAATGAACGCAAACACTTTTCCACCGATTTCATGCACCTTTTTTACAAGAGCTACCATTTCCTTGGTATTGCCACTTTCTGAAGAAAGAATCACAACACTGTTTTCGGTAAATCTTCTGTTGCCTGTTGTCAGAAATTCAGCCGCATTATCCACATATACAGGCAGTTTTGACCTGCCGCGCATATACACTTCTGCCTGCATGGCAGAGGCGTATGTACCTCCAATTCCCATAAACCAGATACCATCTGGATTTCCATCCAGAATCTGCTTTACGATGTTTTCGATCTGTGGACGTAATGCCAGGGCACCATTCACACTTTCCATCTGTTTCTTCTCATCAAATCTTCGTAACTGTGGCATCTTTTTCATCCCTGCCTGTGGATCATACATAATTTCTGTTTCCTCCTGTTCGAATGCACCATGGTATGTCAGTACCTGTGCTGCACACTCTCCTGCTTTTTTCATACACTCCTCAATTGGCGCACGTTCACTCCAGCATGCAAGAAATGTGCCGATGTAACAATCCCCTGCACCCATTGTATCGAATGGACGCTCAACCGGTGTAACGGCACTGATGTGGATGCCATCTCTATCCAGTGCCACACTTCCTTCTTTTCCAAGCGTTGCGATGACTGTATGTGGTCCTGCTTTGCGTATTTCTTCCATCTGCTGATACAGTTGTTCTCCTTGCGTCTTCGCCGAAAAGAAGACCAGATCGCAATATGGAATAAGCTGTTGTGACAGATCACTATCTACACGATCCGCACAGTCAAATGCCAGTACTGCGCCTTTTTCCTTCAATACCGGAAAGAAATCCTGCTGATTTCCCCAATAATCCATGATGCAGATATCCTGACTGACAAGTGAGTCAATATCACTTTCATTCAATCTGTATTCCAACATTACACCTTCATCATAATCCCCAAGGATTCTTTCCCCTTCCTCAAGCAGTACATCACAATGTGGAGTTCTGCCACGTATCACCTGAAAATGTGAAAGATCAATGCCGTATTTCTCTGTTTCCTTCTTCAGTTTTCTGCCATAGCCATCTGTACCGACAGCTCCATATAATGTACATTGCGCACCAGCCTTTGATGCATGCACTGCCATATTGACAGGTCCACCACCTGCATATGGATGATGTACACCATCAATCAGATAATCATCAATGCATGTACTGCCAATTAATCCTATTTTTCCCATACATGTCCCTCACGGATAAAATTGTATTCTGTCTGTGTGATTTGTCTATACATTATGATAAATCACGTCACAATTTCGACAGAACCGGTTTGTCGGAAAAGATCTGTACATTCCTGTCAGTTCTGTCCAGGAAACCCGAATAACGCAAGTAGGAACAGACAGAAGAACATCACAGGCAGAACAACTCCTGTTCCTGTAAACCAAATATTTTCCACACTCCAGCCGATCTGATCAATCAGCAGGATGAATACAGATATCAGTTCTGTTACGATGATGATCTGTTTTTCCTGCTGTCTGTCTTTTCTTATCTGGTTTTCTGCTATCTCAATTGTATCAACTACAACTCCAGAGGCATCATCAATACACATATCCGTCTTTCCGCTTTTTCTGATTGCATCAGTTCAATCAGAATAATCCCCAATGCATCCACCAGGGTTTCCAATGTGTTGATATCAGGGAATCCCAGTCCTCTTTCCCATCGGCTGACTGCCTTATCCGAGACTCTGATCTTTTCTGCAAGCTCCGACTGTGTCATCTGCCTTTCGTGTTTCCGCAATATACATCCCGCATTTTTCGCATCCATAACACACCTTTTGCCATTACAGTAAACCATGGAACAGTTTTCTTCACCCGATGATTCATTTACCTAATTAAAAACCCGCATCTTATCATCAGATGCGGGCATGTGATCAGTTTTTATATGTATCGTAGACGTTGGAAACCGGTGTATGGTTTTCAATTGCTTCGATTGTATCTGCCAGCATGCTTGCGACAGATAATACCTTGACCTTTGTGGACTTAGCAGCCTTTTCAGCAGGGAATGGAATTGTATCAGAGATAACCATTTCCTTGATGACGGATTTTTCAATCTTTTCGATTGCGTCTCTGGAGAAGATACCGTGGGAGATACCTACGTATACTTCCTTTGCTCCATGATCCTTGAGGATCTGGCAGCCTGCACATAATGTGCCTGCTGTATCACAGATATCATCAATAACGATGCAGATCTTACCATCTACATTACCAATGACGTTCTGCGCTTCAACCATGTTTGGCTTAGGTCTTCTCTTATCGATGATAGCGATCGGTGCATCCAGAATATCAGCGAGCTTTCTTGCACGGACAACTCCACCGTGGTCTGGAGATACAACAACGACATCATCTGCAGGGAAGTTCTTATCCAGGAAGTACTTACCAATCATTGGAACTGTTGTCAGATCATCAATCGGTACATCGAAGTAACCCTGGATCTGAGCTGCGTGCAGATCGAATGTGATGACACGGTTTGCGCCGGCTGTCTGTAACAGATTAGCGACAAGCTTGGATGTGATCGGCTGACGTGGGGCAGCCTTTCTGTCCTGACGTGCATAACCATAATAAGGCATGATGACATTGATTTCACCAGCGCTTGCACGCTTGCATGCGTCAATGCAGATGAGCACTTCCATAATGTGTTCTGTTACTGGAGTGCATGTGGACTGAACGATGAATACAGATCTGCCTCTGATGGATTCCTGGGGCTCAACCAGAATTTCTCCGTCTGCGAAGTGTTCAACCTTGATCTTACCAAGTGGAAGACCGAGTTTATCACAGATGGACTTTGCCAGATCAGTACTGGACGTAAGAGCGAATACGACAGTTTCCTTAACCATTTTTCCTCTTTCCTTTCATGTCGGTTTTACCGCATGTTTTCAACATTGCACGTATAGTTTAACGCATAAATAAAGAATTTCAAACCTTTATTGAAGATTTGTTAAGAAACTCAAAAATCCCGGTGAACACAGACCAGGCATTTTCACATTCCGAGTACAGAAAAAAGAATTTCGTCTTTCATTCGTGCTCGTTGTCTTCTTCAGGTATTTCATCATCATTCAGGGCAAAGTCAAGGATTTCTTCCTGCTCCGGTTCATCCGGATCAGTCAAATGAAAAGAAGAAAATAGTCCAAGAACTGCCAAAGGATTGTTACCCATAGATACTCCTCCGGTTCTTACACTTTCATTCTCTATCACCCTTTCAGTCAAGTCAACTGATATCATCATGAAAACCGCATGAAAATGCCTTTTTATGATATAAGACAATACCGCAGATAACATAGTGGATATGCTGTCTGCGGTATTTCATTTCTGTATGTCTGATGATTACTTCATCACTGTGTATGGATCAACAGTTGTATTGTCTTCGATACTGACATCTCTGCCATAAAAACCAGGAAGCAGTGTTACATGATTACCGATCCGGCTGTGACCGAAAATATGTGCGCCTGGATAAATAACAACATCATGACCAAATGTAACAAATGGACCAATCCATGTATTTTTCGGATCGTGAATGGTTACACCTTCCTTCATCCAGTGATGATTGATACGATCAGACAGATATCTTTCAGAGATGGACTGTTCTACGCAGTCATTCATACCTGCAGCTTCCTGCCAGTCATCGCATGTTACCGCGATTACCTTCTTTCCCATATTCTGAATGATTTCAACAAGATCTGTAATATAGTATTCGTGATTTGCATTATCATTCTTCAACTGCTTCAGACCAGCAAACAGTGTCTGATTATCAAAGGCATAGATGCCTGCATTGACTTCTCTTACCTGTCTTTCCTGCTCGTTGGCATCCTTGAATTCAACAATCTTTTCTACTGTACCATCTTCTCTGCGGATAACTCTGCCATAGGCACCATTGTCTGCAGGTACAGCCGTCAGCACTGCCATCTGTGCATTTTCTTTTTCCAGCTGTTCATAAAGAGCGCGGTATGTTTCTACTGTAACGGTTGGACAGTCACCATTGGCGACAACTGTAATACCTTCTTCCTTTTCCAGCTGATGTGCCTGCATGACCGCATGACCTGTACCAAGCTGTGGTTCCTGTACAGCAAATTCACACTGACCAGCCATTACTTCCTGAACAAGGTCGTAACGGTAGCCTGTGATCGTAACAATTCTCTGTGCTCCTGCTTCCTTTAATGTCGCAATGGAGTGAGCCAGCAGTGGTTCACCCAGTAGTTCATGCAGAACCTTCGGCAGATCGGACTTCATTCTTGTTCCTTTACCGCCACCCATGACAATCGCATTTCTGTTCATCTTAAATTCCTTCTTCCTATACCAGTATATTTGTATGTCTGACGAAATATCTTTGCTTTTTCAGCTTTTCCATTGTTTTTTCAACAAGTTCCTTATCTTTTGTGATACCAAATACAGTTGAACCGGAGCCTGACATCAGTACACCGTCAAATCCTGCTTCCTTCAATTCCTTTTTTGCATCGTTGATCTGTGAAACCAGTCTGACCGCAGGAGTTTCAAGGCTGTTTCCAAGGGAATCAATGATACCCTGATAATCATTGCGGATCAGAGATTCTCTCATCTTCAGACAGTCCGGATGATCTGCTTCCATGGAATCCACAAGGCGGAAACATTCCTTTGTGGATACGCCTTTTCGAGGTTTGACGAGCAGCAGTTCAAAATCAGGATGACAGTCAAATTCCTGTATTTTATCACCTGTTCCTTCTACAAGAGCAGGCTTGTTGATCAGGCAGAACGGAACATCGGAACCGACTTCTCTTCCCACTTCAATCATTTCATCTCTGCTCATATTCAGTCGCAGCATCCTGTTGATCATGCGGATTGCAGATGCAGCATCCGCACTGCCACCCCCTAGACCGGCTCTTGTTGGAATATGTTTCTGCAGAGTACATCTGAAATTCATATCAAAGCCGTATCTTTTCTGCATGACATGAATGGCCTTGACAATCGTATTATGGTCATCTGCAGGCAGATATGACCTGTTCGAGATCATTTCCATTTCCTGAGCAGGCTGCAGTTCCAGCACATCATAGAAATTGATCGGAACCATGATCATCTTCAGCTCATGATATCCATCCTCTCTTGCCCCGGCAACATCCAGGCAGAGATTGATTTTTGCGTATGCTCTATCTTTCATCGTAATACCTCATACAGATCTCTGATCTGCTTTACATCCAGTTCCTGTGCCCGGCATCCTTCCGGAATACCTGCCTGTTCCAGTATCTGTTTTGCTTTATCTGCATCTTTCAGATATTCTCTCAGGTTATTATAAATCGTCTTTCTTCTCTGTTTGAATAATGCATGAATCAGATTGAAGAAATCATCCAGATCAATGGTAAGGTCTGCATCCTGCTTCCTTTCAAACTGAATGATGACGGAGTCAACCTTCGGAGAAGGATTGAAACTCCTTCCCGGCACGGTAAACAGTTTTCTGATGTTATAAAGATACTGCCCCTGTACAGATAAAGCGCCGTAATCCGGATCATTCGGTCTGGCCGCAAAGCGGTTACCGACTTCTTTCTGTACCATGACGGTAATATATGGAATATCATTGCCAAGGGAGAAGATTCGAAACAGAACCGGTGTTGTAATGTAATATGGCAGGTTGGCACACACCGTTACCTGACCGTATTCTTCCTTCAGCCTTTTTACCTGATCCGCCACATCACATTCCAGAAAATCCTGCAGGATGATCTCCACATTATCATAAGGAGCCAATGTATCCTGTAATACAGGAATCAGACCTGCATCGATTTCATACGCTATGACATGCTGTGCATTTTTCGCCAATGCCTCTGTCAGAGATCCAATTCCAGGCCCAATCTCAATCACAGCCCCCTCGGGATGAGACATTTCTGCACATCTTGTAACGATGACCGGATCAACAAGGAAGTTCTGTCCGAATCCCTTTTTTGCCCGTAAACCATAGCGGTCCAGTATTTCCTTTGTCCTTGATGGCACCGCAATCATTCTTGTTTCCATTTATTCAGTGCCTCCCTGACACTCTCTGCAGTAATCTGCATTCCATTCAGACGTCTGCGCATTGTTTTTGCATTGCCCATACCAATATGAAAATATGAGCCGATATATTCTCTTGCCTTCTGACTGTTATCACCGGTTAGACCAAGCTGTGTCATATCTGCAACAGTGATGGTTTCCATCTGTCCTTCCACAAAACAGGCACAGTTTTCGATTGCTTCGACCAGTGTATCCTTACCGGCATGTTCCACTCCAACTTTTTTTGTTGTATGGGCATTCTTTTTTGACACAAAGGCATGTTTACATCCCGGCACAGCCTGACTGATTGCACATCGTATCCTGTTACCAGGTGAATCCGGATCTGTCAGAATAATGACACCACGGCTTTTCTGTGCTGCGGCAATCTGATCCATGACTTTTCGGCCAAGGTGCGTCCCATTTGTTTCAATGGTATCGCAGTCAAAATATTTTTTCAGTTTTTCCGTGTCGTGTTTTCCTTCAACAACGATCACTTCCTGTATTCTTCTTTTTTCCATTTATTCGTTATTCAGATATCTGTGGAAATTGTCAATGACAGTCTGTGCCATATGTTCTTCGCTGACACCTCTGACATCCGCCATCTTTTTCAGAATATATGGAATGAAGCATGGTTCATTCCTTTTCCCACGGAATGGTACAGGTGTCATATACGGGCAGTCGGTTTCCGTCAGCAGATATTTTTCATCCACACTTTCCGCTACCTCAACTGAATGCCTTGCATTTTTGAATGTCAGCGCACCGCCTAAGGCAATGTAGTATCCAAGTTTTGTAAACTCCTTTGCCATTTCCTTTGTACCGGAAAAACAGTGAAGTAAACCGGTACAGCGGTGTTCCTTCATGATATCAAAGGTATCCTGAATGGCATCCCTGCTGTGAACGGCAATCGGTTTGTTGAGTTTTTTTGCCAGTTCAATCTGACGGATAAACCATTCTCTCTGTAAAGCCCGTTTATCCTCGTCTTTTACCCAGTAATAATCCAGTCCAATTTCACCGATGACACTGATACCGGGATCTTCCGCAAGTTTCTGAAACTGCTGCCAGTATTCTTCCGTGATATCACAGACATCTTCCGGGAAGATTCCCATGGCAACTCTGAATCTTTTCGGATCGGTTTTCGCAAATGCCAGTGCACGCCTGGTTTCTTCCAGTTTCAGAGTGATGATCATGATCTCATCGATACGTGCATCTCTGCATCTCTGTAACATGGATTCAAAATCCCCGTTGTATTCTTCCCCCATGATATGGGCATGTGTATCAATATACGTTATCATTCCTATTTACCAAGACAGAAACGGCTGAATATTTCATCCAGCAGATCCTCTCTGCCAACCTCTCCTGTAATTTCCTTTAATGCTCTCCAGCTTTTCTCAAGATCAATGGTAACAAGATCCAGTTCCATACCAGCCTGCAGTGATGCCAGTGCATCCTTCATGGATGTTTCTGCCTGCATTGCCAGTCCAATCTGTCTTTCATTGTTAAGGGTATCCATACCGGAAGCAATCAGTTCCTTTTCATACATTGCCTTAATGGCATCTGTTAATGGAGAGATATCCCCGTTCAATGCACTGATGGAAAGAGCTCCATCAATCTGCTTCTGATCGTTTTTGTTGTAGACAACAATACGGGTTCTGCCTTCTGTCATTTCCAGAAGTGTCTGATCTTCTTCATTCATTTCTCTTGTTGCATCCAGAACGAGAATTACAAGCTGTGCTTTTTCAAGAGCTTTGAGGGAACGGTCAATACCCATCTGTTCAATGACATCGTCCGAGTGATGAATCCCTGCTGTATCAATCAGATTGAGTGTTATTCCATCCAGACGTACTGTACCTTCCACAATATCTCTTGTTGTACCTTCAATGTCGGTCACGATTGCCTTGTCTTCTTCCAGAAGAGCATTCAGAAGAGATGATTTACCGACATTTGGTCTTCCCAGAATAACAGTATCAATACCGTCTTTTACCATAGCAGAGGCCTGTGCTTTTTCAATGACTGCATGAATGCCGTCAAGCCATTTCGTACACATTGGAATGATCTCATCTTCTGTCATCTGATGCACATCATCATATTCAGGGTAGTCAATATTGACTTCAATATTGGAAATGATCTGCGTCAGATCTTCCAATAATGGTGCCAGTATGGCAGATACAGATCCTTTCAGAGAGTGCATCGCACTTTTTGCGGCATTGCTGTCTTTTGCGTTGATCAGATCATTGACACCTTCCGCCTGGCTCAGATCCATCTTTCCATTCAGATAGGCACGCTGCGTGAATTCTCCTCGTCTTGCCATACGGGCTCCCTGCCCCATAACAAGGGAAAGAATCCGATGTGTGATGTAGACACCACCATGACAGCCAAGCTCGATGACATCTTCTCCTGTATAGGATTTCGGTGCTCTGAACACAGATACGAGTACATCATCTACCGGTTCTCCATGGTCTTTGATCGTTCCATATACAATGGAATACCCTTTTACCGCAGAAAGATCCTTTCCGATCAGACGTTCTGCAATTCCAATTGCCTCATCACCGGATATCCGGATCAGAGATACTGCGCCCATGACATCGGCAGTCGCTATTGCACAGATCGTATCATTCAGCATAAACATCACACTCCTGTCATACAGTTTACCACAGGAAACATAAGCTTTAATAATATTCTGAAATCAGGTTGGACACATCGGGAAGAATCTGTGCTTTTCGAGACAGTATGCCATATTGAATGGAATGAGTTTCCCCCTCTTTATCGGGATACAGTTCTTTGATCATCCCGGCAAGATTTCCACAGGCATAGAATACAGAACCCTTTTCACCAATGCTTGTAAAGACACAAAGAAACAGATCCGTATCTCTGTTTGCCGTGTATTCCATAAGGCTGTTTTCAATTTCATAGGATTCCTTACGGATTGCCTGCAGATCAGATACCATGATCTGCGTAATACCGACTCTTTTCATTCGGATTTCAAAATATTTCAGATCAGAACCGTATAAGGCAGAATACGGTTCATCTCCATGACGTGCTGATACTTCAAACATTTCCTTTCCGAATGTATCAATATCCAGATCTGCCAGAGCCGCAAGAATATTGGCTTCCGCAATATCCTTGTCTGTTGTGGTAGGGCTCATCAGCATCAATGTATCAGACAGCACTGCACCAAGCAGAAGTCCGGCAAGGCTGGATGGCATCGGAATCTGATTTTCACGGAACATGGATGCAATGATGGTTGAAGTGGAACCTACGATCTCACTTCGAAACGCCACCGGCTGACGTGTCATGAAATCATTGATCCGATGGTGATCCACAACCTCAAGCAGCTGTGCCTTTTCAATTGCACGTACGGATTGAGAAAACTCATTATGATCCACAAGAATGATTTTACGATTAAGCAGATTCATGATGTGATAACGGGATACATAACCAATCAGATGCCCCTGTTCATCCGTTACCGGATAACAGCGGAATCTTGTCTTCTGCATCTCTCTGCCAGCTTCTTCCGCCACTTCGTTGTGTTCAAAGCGGATCATCTTTGTCGTCATAATCAGTCGGACAGGAGGAGAGAAATACAGATATCTTGAGGTATTCATGGATCCATGCCCGGATATGATAATCGGACAGTGATGGAGCTTTGCACTGTTGAGTACATCTTCTCTGATCTTTTTTGTCCATACAACAATTAAAGCGCCAGCTCCTTTTTCAATCAGCTGTTTCTGTGCTTCACTGTCATCCCCGATAATGACAATACGGTCTGAGATCTCATAATTTTCCAGTCTGTCTGCCGTTAAAGCAATAATGGATACCTTACCGTTGATATGTGTTTTAGCATCATCATAAATAATTGTACCGCTGACGGTTTTTGCCATTGCTTCTATGGATGTATGTTTTAACAACTCAATTCCAAATGCTGTATCACCTAGTCCGATTCTTGCAAGATCACTTCTTGTGATCATGCCTTTAAGAATTCCATGATCATCCACCACTCCAAAAGCAGGTCTGTTTTCCTGATCCATTTTCTGAATAACCTCATACAGCGTTGCATGTTCATTAACGCTGGACGGTTCATCCAATTCGATTTCTCTTAATGTCTTACGTGCATCTTTCAATAATAAAGGAGCATCAAAACCAAAACGATCCAGAAGCCACTTTGTTTCAGGATTCAGTGCGCCAAGGCGACAGGCAACTGCAGGAATCCCTCTGCAGCGTTTGAAAAAGGCATACCCGATTGCAGAAGCAATCGAATCAGAGTCCGGATTCAGATGTCCGGTTACATAGATTTTTTCGTTTGAATGCATATACCACTCCAGAACTTTATTCTGTCTCTATTCTAACATGTGTGATGTTGATTCTTTTTCATGATAAACTGTTTCCATGAATGAAAACATCAGAAACATATTCGGAACAACCGGATTTACAGAAATGAGTGAAGTACAGAAACAGGCAATCCCTGCCATACTGGATGGTAAAAGCCTGTTCATCCAGGCAAAGACAGGTGCAGGTAAAACCTATGCCTATCTGGTTCCATCTGTTGCCTGTGTTGATCCACAGTCTAACGACACACAGGTACTGATCATCGCACCGACAAGAGAACTTGCCGTACAGATCGGCGAAAGTGCAGATCGGATCTGTCCACACTTCAACGTGCATCCTGTAGTATGTATTGGTGGTCTTGATATTGATCGGCAGATCAATGCATTACGCCACCGCCCGCATATCGTCATCGGTACACCAGGCAGACTCAATGATCTTCTGCAGCAGGACAAAATAAAACTGAATCAGCTTCGTATGATTATTATGGATGAAGCGGATCAGATCATATCCACTGGACAGAAAGAAGAAGTACATACACTGTTAACCCATGTCCCATCCGGTATTCAGATGGTTGCCCTGTCGGCAACTTCACATGAAGAAGTCATGCAGTTTTTGCCTGACAATACAGAAAAACTGATCCTGCATGAAAACAGAATCAATGAAAGAATTGATGTCAGATATGTGATCACAGAAAACAGACAGGAAATACTGTTACACCTGTTACAGCATCTGCCTGTTACGACAGCCATTGTTTTTACCAACTACAAAGAGGATGCCAATCAGATCAGTGAACTGCTACAGAATAACAGGATTCTGTCTTCTGCTTTCTCATCCTATTTTGAAGAGAAAAAAAGACTTTCCATCCTGAAACAGTTCAAGGATGGAAAGATCCGTGTACTGGTCGCAACCGATGCTGCCGCAAGAGGTCTTGATATATCCGATGTCTCTCATATTATCCACTATGATCTGCCAATGGATATACAGACATTCATTCACCGTAGTGGTAGAAGTGCTCATCAGGGAGATACCGGCATGACCATTCTGATGGGAAAGGATGAAAAACAGATCAGCACGTATTCAGATACATGCACACCATTATCCATAGATGAAACATATGTCTGTGATCTTTCCACCCCATATAATAAACAGGAAACACAGAACAACACATTGAAGATTCGTATTCATGCCGGTAGAAAGGATAAAATCAGACCAAAGGATGTGATCGGTGCACTTTGTACGATCATGAATTTCAATGATATCGGTACACTTGAGATACAGGATACATTCTCATCCGTTATCCTGTTGAAAAGAGATATCACATTGCCACAAAGAATCACGATCAAAGGAAAAAGCAGGAAGCTGTCCGTATGGGATTGACTTCCTGTTTCAGTATCCACCCAGATTGTTATAAAGATATTCCACACATTCAGAAATCATCTGATCAGTGTTTTTTCGGATAAAGACACCCACTTCAACATACTGATTCGTATCAAGTGGAATATACCGATTTGTTTCTGAAACAGCGCCGTTTCTTTGAGGAATGATGTGAATACAATCCTGTATTTCATAATAATCTGTTATTTTACGTGGTACTCTTACCATCTTGCATATATCTTTTATTTCCTGGACAAGACTATCTACACCTATGCAGATGCCTTCTTCTATAACGCGAACGGTTTGATTTTTCAAATCATTCAATCTGATCACAGATTTCATACTCAAAGTATGATCCTTTGGTACAACACACTGAAATCCAACAGATCCAAGTGAAATAAACTCATACTTGCCATGGTCATAATCATTCAGTTCCAACGACACTAGAACATCCGTTTCCTGCATGATGGTATCTACATCAGGTACTCTGACCATTGGATCATAATAAGGAACAAGACGTATATCTGCGTCAATATGCTTTTTCTGATATCGATCAATCAGATGAATCAATCTTCCGGACCCATCCAGATAATAGGACATGATCCGGATTTTTTTCTTGTTATGCAGATTTCTGATAACCTCATCACAGATTGTTATGATCTTCTGACCTTGTTGATACAGATATTCTCCTTCTTCTGTCAGAATCACACCATGTGTGGTTTTTCTGAACAACGTGACACCGATCTCTTCTTCCAAATTGGAAATCTGTTTCCATGCGGCATTGGTGGAAAGATGAAGCTGTTCCGCTGCCTTTGTGATGCTTCCACACTCTGCAGATTTTAAAAATGTCAGAATTCTTCTATTATATAACACCATTGCCTCCTAAATTGTCCAGTTTAAACATTCAATTTATTATATCATTCACAGGAACATTCTGTTTACCATATAACGGTACACTAAAACCCATTTATGTGATTCAGAATGACGCATATGGTATGTACAATATAATCAGAATCTGCAGATTAATTATTTATGTTTTCTCAGGAGGACTTTTATGAAAACGAAGACATTCTTTATTAACGTTTTGTTATCTGCTTTTTGTTTTTTTCAACAACATTACCATTACACGCTGCAAACATTCTAAACAATGTTCAAACTTATGAATACATAGACGAGAATGGATATATCCATACATATTTCGACACTTTTGGAAACCCACTCTCAATTCAATCAGTTGACAAAATGTATAATCCTGATATTGAATCAGAAACTGTCCCTTATGGAGTTGTTTATCCATTTACAGATACTGTACTTGTAAATTCATATTCTCTTCAAATGGGAACAACCTCAAAAATGACTGCTGATGTAAAAGGTCCAGCAACTATTTCCTACATCACAAGTAAGGAAACCGAAAGTACAATTTCTGTCAATTTTTCCGCAGACATCCAGTCCAGAATTTTCAATTCCCTCGCTTTCAAATTTGGAGTGAGTTATACTCAAACTTCATCAACCGGC